>CAZLDE010000129.1:0-5116 GCA_964558215.1 uncultured Thermoplasmatales archaeon | reverse complement strand
ACGCCACGGTGTACTCTACCAGCGGTCTCGAGGCGATGGCCTTCGGCACCCCGAACATATTCGTTGACCTCTTTAGAATAGTTCATGCTGATGCTTCACCGTACATCGTCTCATCCCCAGCTCAATTCATCGATTCTGTTCGAACCATCCTTTCCCACTATCAAGAGTGTGTCAATGAAACTAGGGAGACCGCGGATCTGTTTTTTACCCCTTCGCCTATGAATCACTTCAGGAAAGTCTTCACAGACATTGGCATCATATAAGAATCTTTTAGAATAAAATGTTCGTAAAAACTCGTCGAAAAAGCTGTAATTAAGATAACTTACTGCTAGGGAAATATGTTTATATATTTATGAAAAATATGGGATAACAATGCTGGAAAAAATTCAGAGAGTTCGTATTTTTCGATTTCTTCACCATCAAATGAACAGGTCTCTGCAACAATCAAAAAAGAATGATGTTTTAAAAAATAGGAGTCCCAAAGTATGAATTATTGTAAAAGATGTGTCATGCCAGATACGCGGCCAGGAATTGTCTTTAACAAGGATGGTATATGCCAACCGTGTCTGAACTACGAGAAGAAAAAGACTATAAACTGGGACGCCCGCTGGAAGGAACTTAAAATCTTATGCGACAAGCATCGTGGTGAAAACAAGCCGTACGATTGTGCTATCGCGGTCAGCGGCGGAAAGGATTCACACGTTCAAGTTCATATTCTTAAAGATCTTATGCATATGAATCCCGTGTTGCTCACCGTCGATAATTTCTCCTGGACCGAGACCGGTAGAAGGAATCTGGAGAACATTTCTGAAGCTTTTGGTTGTGACATTATTACGTTTACTCCAAATAGAAAAGTCGAGAAAATACTTTCAAAACGTGCGCTCATAACCTTGGGCTCTCCTATGTGGTATGCGGATGCCGCCATCTACGCATTTCCGTACAGAATGGCGATGGATCTCGGCATCAAACTCCTGTTTTACGGTGAGAACGTTTCGTATGAGTATGGAGGCCCGAATGCTGAAGAGACGCCATATGCCTTCGACCAACCAGCAAATGGGGTAGTCAAACTAGAGGGTTTCAAGAAGCTATTGGGTGATGGCGTAGAACGATTAGACATTGAAAGCGTGACCTCCCCAAGCTTAGAGGAAGTGAAAAATAGTGGTATGATACCAATCTACCTCTCGTATTATGTTTTTTGGGACTCCTACCACAACTACCAGGTGGCTAAACGCCTGGGGTTTAGACATCTTGATCATGAATGGAAACGGGAGGGGACGATAGAGAATTTTAACCAAATTGATTCCCCGGGATACCTTATTAACCAGTGGTTTAAGTACCCTAAGTACGGCCATGCCTCGGTCACGGAAATGGCAAGCAGGTACATCAGGGCCGATTTGATGTCAAGAGATGAGGCGATACCCTTAGTGAAAAAATTCGATAAAAATCTCGACCAACGTGTTCTGGATGATTTTCTAAGGTTCATCAACATGGACGTTCGTGAGTTCTGGGATATTGCAGACACCTGGTATAACCCACAGTTGTTCGAGAAAGACCGATGGGGCGTCTGGCGTGAAAAATTTGAGTTAAAGTGATGTGATGAAAATTTTAGCCGTAGTGCCTGCCAGGGGCGGCAGCAAGGGCATTAAAAACAAAAACATCATCAATCTTCATGGCAAACCGCTTATCTCATATACAATAGAGGTCGCAAGGACGATCAAGGCCTTCGAGACGGTACTCGTATCGACAGACTCCGAAGAGATTTCTAAAATCGCGGTCGAATACGGAGCCTGCGTCCTGAAAAGACCAAAGAAGCTTGCGAGCGACAGGACACCTATGTCCAAAGTTTTGGAGCATGTGGTTGCGAGCACAGATGAATCCCCTGACTTAATCTGCCTACTTCAACCGACAAGCCCGCTACGAACCGCACACACGATTCGTCGAGCGTTGCAAGAGTTCATGTCTCATATATCCGAGTACGACAGCCTGATGCCTTTGCGGCTCATAAGTGGCAAAATAGGCAGCATAAAAAACAACAGATACATACCATGTTACAAGTTGGGATTGCAGCGACAGGAGATGCCAAAACTCTACAAAGAATGCGGAACAATATACATCTACAAAGAACCATGGATAAAACTGCACGAACCATATGGGAAACGCATTTATCCATTCATAATAGACGATGAGAAAGAAGCGATAGATATAGATACGATAAAAGACCTGCGACTTGCAGAATATTTCTTGAAGGAAAGAGAATGAGCCTGAGATTCAAAATCGGAGAAATTGAAGTAGGGGAAGATACAGATCCATTGGTAGTACCAGACATAGGAATAAATCATGGTGGAAAGATAAATCGAGCTCTGAAGATGATCGACGACTGTGCGAAGGCAGAAGCGAAGATAGTCAAGTTCCAGATGCATATGCCCGAACACGAGATGAGTTACCATGCGAAAAAAATCATTCCAGGGAACGCAAAAGTGAGCATCTGGGATGTTATCAGTGAAAGCACTCTGACTGTAAAAGAGATGCAAACATGTAAAAGACACGCGGAGAAGCTTGGGTTAGAATTCTTATGCACACCATTCAGCAGAGAGGCTGCAGAGGCCCTGAATACCATGGGTGTTTCAGGGTTCAAGATAGGGAGCGGCGAATGTAATAATATGCCGCTGATAGAATATATTGCAAAGCTAAGAAAACCGATCATCCTGAGCACCGGTATGAATGATATCACTTCCATTCAACAAGCAGTTAATGTGATGCAGAAAGAGGGATGCAAATACGCAATCCTACATTGTTCTTCAGTCTACCCTACAGATGCAAAGCTGGTGAGGCTTGGTGGAATAACGGCGCTGAAGAGGAAGTTCAACTGTGTAGTAGGAATCTCAGATCATTCTCTTTGGAACTACGCCTGTCTTGGAGCGATACCATACGGGGCATCGATACTGGAGAAGCATTTTACAAGCAGCATGAGGTGGAAAGGACCAGACATTCCGATTTCAATGGATCCAAAAGGACTTGCAGATATGATCAAGGGATCGAAGTTCATTCATGAGGCGATGGGAGGAACAGTAGGAATACTTCAAGAGCAAAAACACACCATCAGATTCGCATATGCATCTGTAGTGGCAATCAAGAATATCAAGAAAGGAGAACGGTTGTCTGAAGATAACATCTGGGTGAAAAGACCGGGGACTGGACAATACCTTGCTAAAGATTACAATAAATTGCTTGGAAAGAAAGTGAAAAATGATATCCGAAGGGACGAACAGATAAAAAAGAGTGATATAGAGTGAAAAGACTCCTATTTGTCACGGGAACGAGGGCTGACTTCGGCAAACTGAAATCGCTGATCAATATCCTTCAGAAAGATAAAGAATTCGAGGTCCACATCTTTGTGACAGGGATGCACACTCTCTCGAAATACGGCTCCACCTACATGGAGGTCCAAGAGCAAGGGTGGCACAACGTGTTTGTTTTTTACAACCAGACGCACACAACCGACATGGACCTAATCCTAGCAAACACCATTATCGGCTTTGGCAATTATATCAAAGAAATCAAACCGGATCTTATCGTTGTCCACGGAGATCGCGTTGAGGCTTTAGCAGGAGCGATTGCCGGATCCTTCAATAATTTTTTAGTGGCTCATATTGAAGGCGGCGAAGTTTCTGGTACCTTAGACGAATTGGTACGGCATGCGATAACAAAATTAGCCCATGTTCATTTTGTTGCCAACGATAACGCAAAAAGACGAATCCTTCAAATGGGTGAAAAAGAAAATACGATATTTATGATTGGTTCCCCAGACATCGACATCATGCTCTCTGAAAAACTACCGTCGATTTATGATGTAAAGAACCGCTATGAAATCCCTTTTAGAAACTACGGAGTTTTTTGCTATCATCCTATTACGACAGAACTTAAAAACCTTGAAAAGGACATTAAAACGGTCGTAGTAGCATTGAAAAAATCAAACAAGAACTATGTGGTGATCTACCCAAATAATGACACTGGTTCAGACATCATTTTACGAGAGATATTGAAACTCGAACATAAAAAAGGCTTCAGGATATTACCTTCGATGCGCTTCGAATATTTCTTGACATTGCTGAAGAACTGCGAATTCGTTATCGGGAACTCCAGCAGCGGTATACGAGAGGCAGAAATCTATGGGGTGCCAGCAGTCAACATTGGTTCAAGACAGAAAAACAGAAGCAAAAACCCATCCATCATTAATGTCCCAGCTGATTTCGACGCAGTCATGGAGGCAATCCGTCACACCTCGGATATCAAACCGCAATGCACCTATGAGTTCGGGAAGGGTAAAAGCGCTGAGGAGTTTTATAAAATAATCACCAAACAAAGCTTCTGGAAGATATCCTGCCAGAAACAGTTTGTTGATAGGAAGAAGATATAATCCTGTCCATGAATATCCTTACGTTAGAATTTCGTCGTCCTCAGGGATTTAAGAAAAAATTAATTGTTCAATCTTTTAAGATAATGACTTAGGAAATCCCAAATCGTCGATTGGAATCTTTCATGATTATTTCGATGATATCAAAAAAGAAATAATGTGATAGTATCTTATTCAATGTTTTAGGAAAAACTGTTGATGTAATGCTATTAAATATGAAGAAGGGATTAGTAACAAAAATATTTTTTAAAATTCGTATTAATGATACAGAATAAAATGGTGAATGTTAAGTTCACTGCCAGCAAAACAAGGCTTCCTACTGCAACCATACGTTTCATTTTCACATATTGTGTATTGCAATACAGCATTAGTTTCTCTGTTTTATCAAGGTTCTTTATGCCATTCCACCGTTGATGTTAACTACCGTTCCAGTAATATACCTAGCATTGCAAAGGAATAGCACAACATCTGCTATCTCTTCTGGCATTGCAAATCTTTTCATTGGTATTTTTTCGATAATTTTTTCCCTAATTTCCATTGGTATTTTTTTTGTCATTTCTGTATCAACAAACCCCGGCGCTATTGCATTGACAGTTATTCCTTTTGATACAAGCTCCTTTGCTAGCGATTTTGTAAAACCGATCAAAGCTGCTTTTGAAGCTGCATAATTTGTCTGTCCGAAGTTCCCTATCTCTCCTATTA
>CAZLDE010000128.1:0-5172 GCA_964558215.1 uncultured Thermoplasmatales archaeon | reverse complement strand
ATCAGGAAGTATTGCTAAAACGAGTCACTAATGAGCTGAAGAGGATTACCGATGACATCGGTGGGGATGTCGCAGGAATCGGCAACAACCTCATGGTAATCTCCCCGAATGGGGTGAAAGTGGACCGCCGGAGACTCCATGGGAGATTCTAACCTTAGTTTTTTCTTTTTATTTTACTTTTTTATGTTTTTTTTGTGAGGAGAGCAGTACAACTAGGGAGTCTTCTTTTTCCAATATCTGGGTGTACCCGATTTTTTCTGCTAGCTTCTGCCCGAAGTTCCTTATCTGCTCATGATGAGGCATATTTGAGAAATGAAGCCGGTTCCTTGATGAGCCGACAAAGACGTATCCTTTTGGTTCGATAAACAGAGGTGATGCTACTGCATCAAGTTTCGCATATGCATCAATATATTTCTCATCCATGTTCCATCCATGGACAAGGGTATGACGGATCACGGTTCGAGTGCCAAGGGACGGAAGGAGCGCGAGTGTCTCCTGGATTTTCTCCCAGCCGTTCGCTATCAAAGGGGCACAGAGCTTTTTGTACAACTGTTCATTCGGTGCGACAAGAGAGACAAAGAGTTGTTTTGGTAAGGTACTTAGTTTTTCCAGCACCTCAGGATTTGTCCCATTGGTGACAAGGAATGTGGTGATGCCTTTCTGATGACACAGTTCGAAGAACTCCCCGAGTCGAGGATATAACGTTGGTTCCCCGGATAGTGAGCAGGCAAGCATGTTTGGTTCGTTTGCCTCTTTCCATTTTTTCTGATCGCATCGAGGGTCTCCTTTGAAACCAGTGATAAGTTTTTTTTGTGCCTGAATCGCATTTTCGAGGATATATGCTGGGTCGTCATAGTCGTGTAACTCTTTTTCAGTGAAGTTCTGGAACCGCCAGCAGAACAGGCACATCTGAGTGCAGTGGGTGATCGTCGGGGTCATCTGCAGGCATTGATGAGAGTTGATGCCGTAAAAGGTCTGTTTATAGCACTGTCTTCCATGCAGGAGACTTTGTTTCATCCAATGGCAGAGTTTCACCCCAGAATGTTTGCCGATGATCGTGTAATGCTGCCGTTGTAGGATTTTCTGTAATTCAGGGTTCATAGGTTGTGGAAAACACGATAGAATCCTGTTTTATATCAATTATGCTTCGCCTGACCAGTTCTTCCTCAAGAAAAAAGAATTATGAGGCACAGTCATCAACTTCAGGGAAGGTGTCCTCATTAAAGATAATCGACATCTTGCAGAGATGACATAATCCTTCCTCATCAGTCGGGAGTAGATTTGTACCACAAAGTGAACAATGTTGGCTCATAGAAAAAACCCCATTCTTTTGTATCTAAGAAGTGTAATGCAGACCGTACGATATAAAGTATTTCCTTTTTCGTAAACCTTATATCTTAATTATTTTCCCCCTTGGAGGTTCTTGGTTTTGAGCTACTAACGGTAAGTTTTTGAAAGGATATCTGATTTGGAACTAGAATACCTATGAAGATAGACCCCTGGAGTTCGACAACCTATCAGGATTATGCACGGTTACGTGATGAGTTCGGGATTTTGGAGTTCTCTGAGGACCTTTGGAAAGACCTCCCCCATCCGCATCGATTGCTACGACGTGGTGTGGTATTCGGCCATCGTGGTTTCGAGATGATTCATAAGGCTATTGTTCAGAAAAAACCATGGGCAATCCTCACGGGGTTAATGCCGTCCGGAAGGATGCATCTGGGTCATAAGATGGTCATCGATGAGGTTCTGTACTATCAGAGTTTAGGAGCAGATATTTTCATCGCAGTCGCTGACATTGAGGCTTACGCCACCAGAGGATTTACCCTTGAAGAAACAAAAGAGCTTGCGATGAACGAATACATCGCCAATTACATTGCACTTGGCTTGGATCCAAAGCGGTGTCATCTGTATTTTCAATCAAAACATCAGGACGTTAAAGACCTTGCATTCCTACTTGGGAAGAAAGTGAACTGGTCCCAGATGGTCGCGACGTACGGTTTTGAGGGTTCAACGAACATGGCCCATATCTTCTCACCCCTGGTTCAAACAGGGGATATCCTTCATGTGCAGCTTGAAAAATACGGTGGCATCAGACCGACTCTGGTCCCTGTTGGCGTTGACCAGGACCCGCATATCCGATTGAGCCGGGATATCGCCCAGGCTCATCGTCTCTATAATGTGACGGTGACAAAAGACAACAGAATCGGTGTGTTCGTCAAGGTTGATACGAATGTAAAAGCACTACTTGATGCTGCAGAAAAGACCCTTACGACCCTTGGTTTTTCTGATCTGAAACGCATCACCGACTATAAAGCAATTTATATCAACCTAGCAAAAGAGGAGGATATCCCTCGTATCGATGAAGCCTTAGCAAAGATAGAACCATCCTATCATGGGTATGGGTTCCTGCAACCGTCATCGACGTATCATCGGTTCATCACAGGACTTACCGGTGAGAAGATGTCTTCATCAAAACCGGAGAGCGCCATCTTCCTTACAGACACCCCGCAGGAGGCAAAAAAGAAGATAATGAACGCGAAGACCGGGGGGGCCGTCTCCCTGGAGGAGCAGAAGAAAACCGGGGGAAAACCAGATGAATGCATGGTCTACGAGTTGTTCTTGTATCATCTCATTGAGGATGATAACGAACTAAAAAGCATCTTTGAGTCATGCAAGAAAGGGGAGCTAATGTGCGGAATGTGCAAGAAACGTGCAGCCGAGCTGATGGAACATCTGCTGCTGGATCTTCAAGAGAAACGGAAAAACGCATCAGACCAGGTCAAAGAGGTCTTACGGGAACACTATTCATAGGATGTATACAGTCCATCCTCTGAGACCATTTTTTCAAGGTGAGTCTCCAGTGTTTTTTGTTTCTGGGAAAATACGGTTTTCAGCGAGTGAAACGTGTCTTGTGATGTTGATGCACGTCCTTGGACAGGGATGGTGATCCCAAGGTCCTGCCCCTGCAGAGCACTTGTTAGGATTTGTTGCGGCGGTACGCCTTTGTTGAGGTTTACAAGAATCTTCCTAATATCTCCTTGGATGATGCCAAAGTCCCCAGATTTTTTTATCATTTGTTCCTGGATGTCCTCATCGATGTGTCTCGCTAGTTTCAAGCCAACTCCTTTTGTTTCGAAAGGATTCTTGTTGTATTCCTTTAACAGATAGATGCCGATATGAGGATGGAAGATGTAACAGTCATGGGAAAACAATGATGAATCTGTACCAAAAGCAGCATGCCATCCTTTCGGATGTTTTTTTCCATCCCGGATGATGTCTCTGAGAATATCGGTCCTTTGTTTAATTTTCACAGACGTCCTATATTGCACGGTAAGATAAGAATATAACGATGAAGCGTCATACTTCTTCTCAGAGTAAAAGAACAGATTGGTGTGGATAGATGTTGGTGAAAGAGGTTATGACCAAACAGGTGATAACCATCGATTTCGAGGCATCAGTGCTTGATGCATGTAATCTGTACAAACAGAAGAAAGTCGGTTGTTTAGTGGTCACCAAGGCAGAAACCTGCGTCGGGATTGTCACGGAACGTGACCTCATCGAACGGACGATTTGTCAATTCCGGGACCCACAGAAGACCAAGGTCTACGAGATCATGTCCCAGGACATCAAAATAGTCCATGCGTTAGACACCCTAGAACATGCTCTGGAGACCATGAAGCGGCATAACATCAAAAAACTACCAGTGATATCCTCTGAAAAAGTGGTAGGAATCATTACCATAACAGACATTGCAAACGCTCGACCAGACCTCTCAAAACGGTTTATCGATTCCTGGATGAAAGTGCAGTGGAGAGACTAAAAAAAAAAAAAAAAAAAAAAAAAAAAATTAGAGATAGGTGAATGGCTCTTTTTTGTTATCTATTTGTTTTGCACCAATGCGTGCGAACAGCGCTTGAAGCTTCTGGAGTTGTTCCAGAGTAAGCCCTCGGTAGGTGAGGATGACTTCATCCTGTGAATTCAACACAATAAAGGTGCGATCTAGTTGGCGATACACTGCTTTGTAGATCTCAGTGTCTTGCAGCCATACCCAGATACAAGTATTTTTTTCTGCCATAATCATCACTGTCTGTAATCACCCTCTGATGGTGCGTGCCACTTCTCGTATCCTATTTGCCACAACGAAGTTCCGTGTGATTCGTTCGATTTCATTTGCTTCTGCATCACTTGAGACTTGACCAACGATCATCATGGGTTTTCACTCCTCACCTATCTCTTTGCCGGTTTACTTTAAAACAAGTTGTTGTACAAACACTATCGGATTTCTAGACAATTGTTACCGAAACAAAAAAAGTCTTGCATTTTTTTCTCATGAGCCGCAACAATCGTGGAAAAGGTTTAAATGAGCAGTATTTGATTCATAGTCGTAGGAAGGGTATTGGATGAAAGCAATCAATCGGGTCGTAATCCCTGTGGACACAACAGATGTGTCCAAGATCGCCGCAGAACAAGGTGCTTTTTTTGCCAAGCTGCTCAATGTAGAGGTTTCCATTATCTCGGTAAACGACTCACGACAGTATATGCTTTCGAAACTACTTGAGGAAAGAATCGAAAAAGAAAAACTCACCGCGATAGAAGAGGTAAAAAAAATTACAGAACAACAAGGTGTCCCAACCACAACCAAACTTACCGCAGGAGCACCAGCAGCGGAGATCGTCAAATTCGTAAGAGACGATGATCTTATCATTATGGCAAGCAAAGGAAAGAAAGGGTTCAACAAATTCCTTCTAGGGAGTGTTTCTGAAGAGGTACTAAAGACAGCCCCCTGCACCGTCATGGTCATCAAAGAAAAAACAAAGAAATGGACTGTCGATGACCTTACGTCGTTAAGCAAAGAAAAAGAGTAAAAAAAAAAAAAAAAAATTAGGAGTCTTCGTCGTCCTTCTTCTTTTTTTCTTCTTTCACCTTGTAGTCAGCATTGATAGTCGAATCATCATCAGACTGATGACCCTGCCAAGCATCACCTGATCCTTGCTCTTGGCCGGGTTGCTGCTGATGCTGCTGGGCAGCTTGCTGATAGATCGCAGTCGATGCCTTCTGGAACGCTTGGGTGAGTGCATCGGTTTTCTCTTTGATGACATCGGAGTCATCACCAGCAAGCGCCTCACGAAGCTCCTTTAAAGCGTTCTCAATACTCTGTTTATCCTCTGT
>CAZLDE010000127.1:0-5192 GCA_964558215.1 uncultured Thermoplasmatales archaeon | reverse complement strand
AATATATCTCATCGTATATTTTAATGAGGTTGAAGGAAGAATGAAAACACCTTTTGTTTTTCTCAGCATATGCATCCTACTAATAGCAATAATACCCCCACAAAGTCAAGCGACCCCCTCTATGATTTACAATGACGACTTAAAACCAATAACCACCTGTGAAACGAGCGGGAATTATACGATTCTTCGCGACGAGTACGGCATCCCTCACGTCTTTGCAGACACCTATGAAGATCTCTCCTTTGGGGTAGGATATGCGATCGCAGAAGACCGACTCTGGCAGGCTGATTTGTTTAGACGTGAGGCAACCGGTCGGCTTAGTGAGCTGGGCATTGGAAACGTCAGCATGGATCTCTTAGCGAGAACCTATGGATACTCAGTGCAGGAAAACACAGCGTTATTCACCACGGTCCAATCACCATATAAAGAAATGATTTCAGCATACACCGCTGGTATCAATCACTATATCGCTGAGGCAATAGCAAATCCTGATGAACTGATGCCATATGAGTACATCCAGCGTGGGATCGTCCCCTTTCCATGGACTGTTGAGGATTCACTAGCGATAGGCCAGCTCATGGTCAGACGCTGGGGTGAGGGCGGGGGCATGGAGCTTATCTTCACCCTTGTTCTCGAGCAGCTCATTCAACGCAATGGACTCATCAACGGATGGAGAATCTTCAACGACGCCTGTCCTCAGGTAGACCCCGGGGCAACGACGACGATTCCGTCCAACGAATCATCCCCTCAACAGGAGATAGGCTTGTTTCCCCCCCTGTTTCCTCGGATGCTGGTGCAACTCGCACGTCAGATTCTCCAGTTGAAGGACCAGGAGAAACGATTCTGTGAATCGCATGGGTTGCTGTATCATTTCGGCAGCAACGGCTGGGTGGTGGCTCCACAAAAATCAGAGACCGGCAACCCGTTACTGCTCGGAGGACCCCAGATGGGGCATTCCATCCCTCAGATCGTCGTCGAAGTCGGGATGCATGGTGCTGGTATCAACGCAACCGGGATGACGTTCCCTGGTGTCGGACCTGCAATCGCGATTGGCGCAAGCACCTTTGGTGCCTGGACGACAACCTCTGGGTTGTCCGATGGGGTCGACACCTACATCGAAATCCTTCATCCCTTGAATAAAACCCGGTATCGGTACAAAGGACGATGGGAGCAGATGGAGAGACGGACAGAAACCATCGTTGATGTCAATGGGACCCCACATGAGTTTTCCTGTTACCGCACCATCCATGGTCCTGTGTTGGATAGTCTCTGGAGACCTTTCATCGGCGGACTAGCAATCTCCTCTAAGATGGCGTTCTGGAAACAGGAGCATCACACCATCGAAGGCGTCATGAGCTTCCAGCAGTGCACCAACATCACCGAGTTTGAGGTCGGGGTCAGTAAAATCGTCTCTTCTCATAACTGGTTCTGGGCGGACAGGAATGGCGACATCGGATACTATCATTCCGGGTACTACCCGATCCGACCTATCTATGGGTTCATGCACAGACGCATCGATGACCGGTTCCCCTTACTTGGGACAGGGAAAGAAGAATGGCTAGGGATTGTTTCCTTTGAGGACCTCCCCCAGCAACGCAACCCTGACAATGGGTTTTTCGCCAACTGGAACAACAAGCCAGAGAAAAGCTGGGATCATGCTGAAGCTGAAGTAGGCCCGCTCTGGGGCGAAGGTCATATCGTCGTCCGCATCCAGGAACTGCTTGCCGCTGACCCGGCTGTATCCTTTGAGGACATGAAAGAGGTCTGCAGGAACGTCGCGTATCATGATGCTTACGGCACCTACTTCAAACCATTCCTGCTTGGCGCGATCAACACCACCAGTGAAATCCCTATCGAAGTAAAGACAGCCGTGGAGAATTGGGATTGCTACCTGAACGATGAAGATTCCGACGGATACTACGACGATCCGGGTTTGACGATTTTCCGAGCCTGGTATGATGCTTTCTATGATACCGCCCTTCTTGATGAACTCAGTGTCCTTGTCAAAGACTATGCTCATAGTCTGCTGCTGCATATCCTGCAGGGTCCTGCATCAAAGCTTGACCTACGCTATAGACACTATCTGAATGATTCGGTTGATGTGGTCATCATCGATGCCCTGAAAACAGCATGCAGCCTGCTTGAGTCTGACTATGGGACCTCTGATGTCTCACTATGGAAAACACCGGTACGGATCGTTGGATTCTCTGAACTCGGTGCCCTTACATCACCCCAGATGCCGTACATGAACCGAGGCACGTATAACCAAGTGATCGAACTGCCCTTTGGTGGAAACGGACAACAGACTTTGCGAGGTGAAAACGTGCTTCCCCCGGGTCAAAGCGGTTTTGTCAACGCCTCCGGTGTACCATCCGTTTATGCTGTTGATCAACTCCCCTTGTATATCTCCTGGATGTTCAAAGACATGCATATCACCGGGGAAGACCTTTCCCAGAAAAAGCAGGGGTGATCATCCCATCGAGGGTTTCATCACAATCGTCATTTGATTGTACCAGTTATAAACACCACCCATGCTAGCACCTGCCTCTGCCGTCTCCCAGAGAAGCATTGCGTAGGCAGGGACTGTTGTCACAAACTCCTGGTACCCCTTGGGTACTGTTGCTTTACATTCAACATATTGGCCTTTAGTGAGCGTAAAACTTGCTGTCGCCTGGCAGATGCCTTTCTGCAGGATACGGTCGTAGACGAATCGGTCTTGGCCGTTTTTTATGATCTCAATGCTTACCGCAGCACCATCGATGTTCTGATCGATCTGTTGATTCTTTTCATCAAGAAGCGTGATGGTGACCATCGTCATGACATTGACCGTAAGACTATCCTTTTCTGTTC
Source organism: uncultured Thermoplasmatales archaeon (assembly GCA_964558215.1). Classification (GTDB taxonomy): domain Archaea; phylum Thermoplasmatota; class E2; order DHVEG-1; family DHVEG-1; genus SM1-50. The sequence continues at coordinate 2,342 of CAZLDE010000127.1, read as the reverse complement.
GAAGGGTGTCACAACCGCTCAAGAAAAGAAAAAATAAAAAAAGAATGATACCGATGATAAATACATTTTTCCTCATCATCTCCATACCAGAGATTCATAATCATTTTTTCTTTAATAATGTTTATCCGTAGTAGATTTCTATTTCTATTCAAAAAAGGTTAATTCGTTTTTAATGCTACGAAATGAAAAAATCAAAAAAAAAAGAAAAAAAAGAGGTGTTTAGTTGGGGATGGATTGTTCCCGTATCTGTTTTAGGACTGCAAGCATCGTAGCAAGCAACAGTCGGAAGCCACCTGGCTGCAGGAACGGATGACCTGTCAGCAGTGACATACTGTAGGACTGGGGGTTTATCCCATCATCGATGACCGTGGTCGGATCCCCGAACAGCTGCATCTCCAGAATCGTCTTGTAATCCGCATCCTCAAGCATGAAAAACGAGTTCAGATAATCGGTTATCGCGTTTCCCCAGACCTGCCCAAGTACTTTTGTGGTGTACAACTCCTCGAACAGATGGACTTCCATCCAGCCCCAGAGTGCGTCGGTTTCATGAGACCCTGGGATGCCATAGCCGATACCGGAGGCGCCAAAGCTTGCAATCCCAGCACCACGTGGCTTTGAGACGATCTTCCAGCTGATGCAGTTTGCTGATTCACTGAACTTGCTTGTCGAGCAGGCGTTCATCACGAACACCGGGAGTTTTTTGCTGTTGAAGAACGTCTCAACATCGATATAGAGAAACCCTGTGTACGGTGAGTAAAAGGTCTGTGGGGGAAGCCAGGTCTGATCATCGTTTGGGGGATGGGTCGCCCAGCTTGCCCAGCTGCCATGCCCGGAGCAGTCGACGAAATCAACACCCTTGTTGATGTTCTTGCGGATGTTATCTTTTGTAAGCGTCGCAGCAGACGCCCAGAGTCGAATCGCGGTGTACCCAGGCAGTTTTGTCATGACTTTTGCATTTGAGTACTCTCCTTCGTTGACGTTCTCATCATCACCAGGGAAGGTATCACCGCCCAGCTGCAGGATCTTGTTCATGACCTTGTTGTGTTCCTTGAAATCGATGATCTTATCGACGATTGCGGTGACCTCAGAAGCATCATTACAGGCGAGTCTGCCGAGATACACATCGGGGTAGAGGTCAGCGACCAGCACGTCCCAGGGGTATTCTGCGTATTTCCCGTCGTTGTCGAAATCCCAGTTGGAGAACCCGCCCCCAGAGTCGTAGATATCAGCGTAGTACAAGTCACTAGGGAAGTACTCCTCGTAACTGCCTGAGGGTACCCAGGCGTTTCGTACGGGGAAGAGCTCTTGGCCTTCCAGTCCGGCTCCGACAAGAATCACATTAGTCACACCCCAGGTCTCGATGGCATCCTTGATATAGTATTTTATGTCCTCTTGGACGTCCTCACCGACATGCGGGATGTCCTCAAGAGTGGTCATTATGGTTGCGGCCCCGTTATCGTTCTTGTAAGTCACCAGTGGCTGCAGTTGAGTGGTGAACTGAGCAGGGGTCAGGATAAGCAATGAATAGACGTCTCCGAAATGCAGCGGCTGTGCTGGTTGCGTGGTGGTGATGTGGATAAAAGCATCTTGGGAATATCGCAAGGTGTTGGTGGCTTGGTGATACTGAATCGGATACAGATAAACTGTGACAAAGGTGACGTGGTTGCCGTTCTGAAGACCGGTTGCTGCTCGGTAGCTAAACGATTGGGTTGGGTACCAGATATCCTGGGTCTGCATAATCCCCGAGGGGATGCTGGGGTTTTGTAACTCTTGGGTGGTAAGCATCTCTGGGGCTGGAGAAAGCATCACAGGCTTTTCCAAAGTCATCTCTGTAGACGTGCTATAGGTGACTTCCACATTGTCAATGATGGTCCCGAAGGGATATGTGTAGACTTTTGATATCATCGGCAAGAGTGGTCTGCCCGTCTGCCTGAGTAACCCTGTTGATTCCGGCAGTTCAAGGACCGTGTATTCATTCTGTAAACTGGTGAGCGGTTCTTGGAACCATACCTGGTCTGCGGTGATGGTTTGTGTTGCGTCTTCTGTCGAGAAAGCAGCTGCTCCAAGGCTTGTCAGGACCAATAGTCCTACAACTCCTACTGATAGTATGTTCTTCATATGTTTCTTACACCCCTATTTATTATTGATAGTTATATATGAAATATAATAAAGGCTTTTTATTTAAACATATGCCTTATTTCTAAAAAAGGGAATCGGAAAAAAAGTATGGATTTGAGAAGGTTTTTTTTTTATTTACAGATAGGAACATCAATACTACAGGTGTTTGTCTCAAACCAGTGTAAGACCCCATCTGCTGTATATAGACCTGAGACAGTGACCGT
>CAZLDE010000126.1:0-5351 GCA_964558215.1 uncultured Thermoplasmatales archaeon | reverse complement strand
TACCTCTCGTAATGACTCCACATACCCCATCTTCTCTGCATTTGGGAGATGGTCCGAGTCTAAATCAAAGATAAGCTCCGCACCCATCCAGTTTTTCTCAGCCATTTTTGGCGCATCTGGATGTTGGTAATAGGCAGATGAGTAGTATGCATGCTGCGGTGCTCGTTCTGAGAGGAAATCCGAAACCATCTCTCGTTTCTCAAAACCCAGATGCCGCAGCATCCCTTTTCCTCCAAAAAGAACAAAAGCAAACTCCCTTCGTCCGAAGCGATCCGGGAGTGTCACGTTGTTAGATACATAATACTGTTGAAAGGTGGTTTTCACAAAGTCTAAGGATTTTTGAATCGAATTTCCGTCTCCCATTGCACTCAGTCACAATATCATATGGGTGTATAACCTTTATCCAATGGAGAAGATAAAGCTTTATTAAAGGTAGAACATACCCTGTGTCATGGGTAGTATTATTGAAGATGAGTTGTTCTCCTCTTCTGTCATTAAAGATCTCCGTGCGCTGGATTTTGATTATGTACCAGCTGAACTCCCCCACAGAACAGAACAGTTAAAAAAACTCGCTCAGATGTTCAAGCCTCTGTTTGTCAACGTCGCCCAAAACACCTATGTCCGTGGACCGGTAGGAACAGGAAAAACCGCTCTGACAAAATACTTCTGTCAATCACTTGTTCAGATAGCACGAAAACAAGGAAAGATCCTCGAATACATCCATATCAATTGTCGAAAACGATCCACGAATTCAATGGTCCTCCTTGGTGTTTTGACTCATTTTGACCCCCGTTTCCCTGACCGGGGCTTCTCGGTGCAGGAGATGCTACAGGTCCTTCGGACCCATCTCCAACGGAAGGAAGCCCAACTCATCCTTGTCCTTGATGAGGTTGATGCATTGTTGAAAAAAGACGGTTCCACCCTTATCTATGACCTCACCAGGTTCAATGACGAAGCTATGAGGACAACAACCCCGGTCTCTGTTATCATGATTTCACAGAAAGATGTCTTGGCCGAATTTGAGGCAGCAACCTTAAGTACATTCAAACGCAGTAACACGATTGTATTGGAGAAATATACCCGTGAAGAGCTCTCCGATATCATACGACAGCGTGTACGCCTAGCGTTTCATGCAAACACGGTCCTGGGCGAAAGTGTAGATCTCATCGCTGATATCGCTAGCGAGTCCGGTGATGCACGGTTTTCTATAGAGCTTCTTTGGAAGGCGGGGATGTATGCGGACGAGAAACACGCAAAGCAGGTGATGCCTGAGCATGTGCGTGCCGCAAAAGCAGAGACTTATTCGATTGTCACAGAAACCAAACTACGGAATCTGGGAAAACACCATCTACTGACCCTCCTTGCCATCGCCAAACGACTTCAGAAGGAAAATGCTGCGTATGCAAACACCGGGGACGTCGAGAAAACATACGCAATCACCTGCGAGGAGTATTCAGAGGCGGCAAGGGCACATACCATGTTTTGGAACTATCTCAAAGAAATCGAACAAGCCGGTTTTATCCGAGTAAAACCCTCTGGGAAAGGCCAGGTGGGAAACTCACAGCTTATCTCCCTACCAGATATCCCTGCTGAGGTGCTACGGGGGAAACTAGAGGAGCTTCTTGCATAAATCTCTCAGCGGGCACGTAGAGCAGAGCGGGTTTTTTTTCCAGCAGTGTTCTTTTGCGAGTCGTACTAGAAGGGCATGGAGTTCTTTGTAGACCCAGACAAGGTCACTGTACGGGGTCGTGTTGATAAGTTCCTTTTCGAAAAATTGTTGAACATGTTCGTAGGATTCGGTATCCACTGGAAATGGGAATCGCTGACAGATTCGTTTTGTGTAAGCGTCAACGACAAAAACAGAGTGACCTCCTGCATAGAGAAGAATGGAATCAGCGGTTTCTAGTCCGATTCCTTTTATAAGCAGTAGCTCGTGATGGATTTCCGCTGTGTCGCGCGAAAAGAAATTCTGCAAATCCCCGTTGTATTTTGTTTGCAGATAGGTTGAAAAAAGCTTCAGGCGTTGTGCTTTTTGATTGAAAAACCCTGATGGTTGAATCATTTTTTTTAGAGAATCTTCCTTGAGGTTGGCTATCGTATTAATTGTGAGAGCTTTCTGATTTTTCAGGTTACAGAGTGTTTTTTCCACATTTATCCAGGCGGTATTTTGAGTAAGAATAGCCCCCGTAATAATCTCAAAACGAGGGTCGCTGTGTTGGTTCTGATGATACCTCTCATCAATAGGCCACCAGTGTTGAGGTCCATAGGATTTAAGTAAAATATCAAAGAGAGTTTTTACGGATATCAATCAATAATCGCCCCTGTTGGAGCCTTAAAGATTCTTTTCGACGATACTTAGAATCTCCGCTGATTTTTCCATGGCATTCTGAAGCAATTCATGTAACTCTGCGGTCACTTGTTGGACATACATAGGATCTTTTATGGAACTTAGATTGATTCGTACGTTAAGCATCGCAGCCTGAACACCTGATTGTGCCATTAATGCGGACACTGCTGCGTCGCTGACAGAGTTTTTATTGCCGTTCTCCGCGACGATGTAGGCGACATCAAGGACCTCGACGCATTTTCTTGCTGTCTCAAGTGGTACTTCTGCTGCATGTTTAAAAGCGGTTTGAAGCGCGGTCTTTCTTTGTTCTTTTTGCTCATCTGTTTCTTTTGGTAATTTGAATGCTTTCATGACCTCCGTAAATGCGTCTGTGTCCCTGTCAATAAGCTCAGTGAGGTCTTTACGAAGTTGCTCACTTCTCTGAAGTATTTCCGTTATCTGGTCTTGTACTGTCTCATAGCCTTGTTTTCCTTTGGTCAGGTTGCACACCATTGATGAAAGCGCTGCACCCAATGCCCCTGCCAGGGCAGCGACACTCCCACCACCGGGGGCTGGGCTGCTTGATGCTAGTTCATCAAGAAACATTTTAATGCTCAGTTTCACGAGTTTGGTCATAGGAATCACTTTTTTATTTCCAAGAGTCGTTTTTCCAGAACCTGATCAACCGTGAATTTCTCAAGACGAAGGTAATGATTCGTGCTATCGACGAGTGCTTCTAAGGGAAGTAATCCAACGATCTCACTGCCGATCACAGGGACCCCGTATCGCTCTGCTTCTTTTTTTATGGTCTCAAACACACGGTAAATCGATGTTTTTTGGTAGTTTGTCAGATTCATAGACACCTGTACAATCCCTCTTTCTTTGATTTCAAATCCTTTTGCTTTCACATAGCGGTACCCGCCGCTGCTATGTCTGACCACCTTTGCGATGTCATCTGCGATTTTTATGTTTGATGTGCCTAGGTTGACGTTAAATGCAATAAGGAAAAATCGTGCCCCGACTGCTGTTGCTCCCGCGCTTGGGTGAATCTTGTTTGGCCCGTAGTCTGGCACCTTCTCTGGGTTTTTTCCAATCTCCTCTTTGAGACCTTCGTACTGCCCTCTTCTGACATCAGCAAGATTCCGTCGGTTCTCCTGTTTTGCTGCCTCTTCATAGAGGTAACAGGGCACATTGGTTTTTTCAGAGAACTCTTTGGCGAACTCATTGGCTAGTTGGATGCATTCACTCATACCTACCTCGGCGATCGGGATGAAGGGCACGACATCGATTGCCCCCATACGAGGGTGTTCACCTTTGTGTTTGTTCATGTCGATAAGCTCAACGCATTTCAATGCAATCTCCATGACGACTGCTTTAATTGCCTCTGGGGGGCCTATAAGGGTGACATCGGTTCGGTTATGGTCGGCATCTGGGGTAAAGTCAAGCAATGTCACCTCCGGATGGTTCTGTATCAAGTTATGAATGGTCTCGATGGTGTGTTTGTTTTTTCCTTCACTGAAATTTGGGACACATTCTATGAGTCTTGCCATAGTTGGTTCACCGTAAACCTTAATCAAGAGTCCTTCATTTAACTATTTGGGACAATCTATGGAATCTGTTGACCTGCTCATTACCCATGCAAGTGAATTACTTACGTTAAAAGGTCCAGCGAAGCCTCGCGTACGGAAGCAGATGAGAAACCTTGGTATCATGAAAAATGGTTCTGTTGCGATAAAGAACGGTGTGATTTTTGATGTAGGCAAACATCTCCGGTACAAGGCTGATACTATTCTTGATGCTTCTGGGAAGCTGGTGATGCCGGGGTTTGTTGATCCTCATACCCATCTTGTGTTTGCTGGATCTCGTGAGTTTGAATTGGATTTAAAGCTTGCTGGTGTCCCGTATATGGAGATCCTCAAACGTGGTGGTGGAATATTTTATACTGTGAAGGAGACCCGTAAAGCAACACCTGCGCAGTTGTTGCAACAGAGTAAGAAACGTCTAGGGACGATGCTTTCGTATGGAACGATGTCCTGTGAGGCAAAAACAGGGTACGGTCTTGATGTGGAGACTGAACTAAAACTACTGAAGGTTCAGAAAAAACTACAAGAAACACATCCTATGGATATTGTCTCAACGTTTCTTGGCGCCCATGCGATCCCATCAGGTCAGAAATCAAACGAATATGTGAAGCTTGTTATCGATGAGATGCTTCCGAAAGTAAAAGGACTTGCACGGTTCTGCGATGTGTTCTGTGAGAAGGGTGTTTTTACAGTCGCTCAAGCAAACAGGATTCTTACCGCAGGAAAACAGTATGGTCTTCTGCCGAAGATCCATGCTGATGAGATTGTTGATACCGGCGGAGCTTCTCTGGCTGCAAAGATTGGTGCTATGAGCGCGGATCATCTCTTACAGTCCTCGGATGCTGGTCTGCAGGCGATGGCGCGACAACAGGTGACCGGGGTGCTTCTCCCGGCAACTCCCTTCTGTCTGATGATGCAACAGTATGCATCTGCACGAAGGATCATCGATTTAGGTGTCCCAGTTGCACTGGCAACTGATTTAAACCCGAATTGTTGGACGGAAAATATGCAGTTCATCGTTCAACTTGCATGTCTGAAGATGCAGATGACTCCTGCTGAAGCCATCACAGCAGCTACGTTTAACGCATCCTGCGCTATCGGGTTGCAACAGAAAATAGGAAGTCTTGAGAAAGGTAAACAAGCAGATGTGCTCATCCTTGATTGTCCCAACCATCAGTTCCTCTCCTATCATTTTGGGGTAAATCTTGTCGATACCGTCATTAAAAAAGGAAGAATCCTCTGATTTTTTACTGTTTTTTATGGTAAAAAGAATAATATATTATAAGCCAATAATTATCTCTTAATGTTTATTTTAAAAAAATGCCCCTAGTCTCCTTTGGAGATATTTCCGTATTAAGCTTTCACAGCACAAAGATATTTCACACGATCGAAGGCGGGGCGCTTGTTACCTCAAATTCGAATTTATATGACCGGCTGTGTTA
>CAZLDE010000125.1:0-5360 GCA_964558215.1 uncultured Thermoplasmatales archaeon | reverse complement strand
ACCGTGAACAATACCTTGACATGGGGGACGTGGACGTTCAACCCGTCATACGGTGAGCGCCTCACCCCAGCCCAGGGACCAGTGACCGTCCATGTGTATGTGATCGTGCCTAAGGAGAAGAATGCAGAGTTCCAAGGAAATATCACGATCGTCAATAAGGATAACAGTAGTGATTACTGCAGGATCCCTGTCACTCTCACCACACCGTTTAACCAAAACATCGAACAGTATTGGTTCCTTACAAGATTGCTTGAGCGATTTCCACAGGCATTCCCCCTCCTTCGGTATCTCATGGGATTCTAATCCCATCTTTTTTTTTCTTTTTTTTCCTTTAACATTTAGGAAACTGCGCCGATGTATTCCTTCTAGTTTTTAAGATTTGAAATAATAATGCAGGTGCTTTGAACCACTCGCAAGCAACCCCCGGGGAGAAGTTTCTGATGGATCTCCCCAGCCCCACCAATGAGGATTTCTCTGAAGGTCTGGTACATAATCCCTACCAGAGGATTTTTTTCATTTCTTTTGTTTCATAACAATGTTCTTAAACTCGTAGGAATTGTTGCTGACTTAGAGAGATAATGACAAATAAGATACTTGTAGCCTATTTCACGAAAGGGGGGGCTACCGAGGAATACGCCAAGGTTATTAGGGAGACGCTTACAGCGAACGGACTGGCTGCTGAGATACGAAATCTTGCGTCTGACATCCCTGACGTCACAGCATACGATACTATCGTTCTAGGTACGGGTGTCAGGATGTTTACCGTGTATCGACGCTGGAGGAAAGTCCTGAAGCAAAAAGCGCTCCGTGACAAACACTTGTTCGTATTCCTGTCAAGTGGAACGGCAATAGAAGAACCAGATAAGGCAGTGGAAAAATTCTTACAACCATTGATGAATAAGTATGGTCTTAAGCCCACATCGCTGGTTTCTTTCCCAGGCAAGATCCCTGAAAAGTGGGCGAAGCTTGACGGTGAAAAAGATCCGATGAAACCTGAGAAAGCCAAGCAATGGGCTCAGACGATTATCAGTCAGATTGAGAATAAACACACCTAGGACTTACTTTTCTTTGTAGTTTTTTATTTTGATGGACGAGAAATACTATTAGGTAATGTGGAGGAAAACGTTTCTTTATTAACTGCATTCCTCATATCATGTTCTCATGCAATATTATAATGAAGAAAAAATGAAAAATATCAGAGTGAGATTGGAAAAAGAAGTGCTCAGCTGGCCTGCTGTGACGACAAAAAAAATGTACGGTTGTCCTTGCTATAAACATAATGAGAAATTATTTGCATTTCTGGTCACAGACGGGGTGGTTCTTACCAAAGCAAGTGAACAAGATAAAATGAGGCTTTCAAAAGAATTCCTAGTGAAACCCTTCCAAGCATCATCAAGAACAATGAAGGGATGGCCACAAATACCTCTTGATGAGACATCTGATCTTAAGAAAATACTCTTCTTCATAAAAGAGAGTTACAACAATTCAAAGATCATCGTATAAAAAACATTGTTGCGCTCAACAAAAAAACAATACCTTATCTGTTGGATGAGTATGTGTTTTATTAAAATATCCGTCTGATCTGTCTTTTCGCCACTACGGTGCCGTTCTCTGAGAATAATAATAGACTACGCCTGCATTGAGAAGAAGCATTGTTCCGATAATCCCAAGTGGCATCAGGCGAAAGACACCGGACACCTGTGTTCCATTCAGCAGGATATATACATAGAACAGAAGCGCAGAATAGATAGGAACCGCGGAGATGAAAAACCGCATTTTTAACACTCTCATATTACGTTTTTTCTTTCGATAGACCAGGAAATAGAGAATTGTTAGTATAATCATTCCAACCCAAAGAATCAGCAGACTTCCTAGGGGATAGTTAAACAGAAAAAGGGTGAGGTACCAGACGAACAGTAAACAGAGTGTGACGATGACAGATATTTTATCTTCTATTTGGATGTCCATAGCATCAACCGCGTTATTCTTGAAATAAGAAAGAGTCTTATTAAATGATTTCCTTTTTATGGAGACAATTGACAAGAAAGAAAAAAAATTTGAATTTCGTAATACACATAGGAAAATCAGGAGGCTGTTGATTTCTTATAGGAACATCAGACTGAGCGCCATAACAAACATACCAAGGATGACACCGAGGATAACGGTATGTCCATGTCCATATTGATGTGCGATGGGAAGCAGTTCATCAATGGAGATATAGACCATGATTCCTCCGACAAACGCTAAGAGTGAATATAAAACCTCATCCGAGAGAAAGGGGAGAAGTATCAGAAATCCAATGACTGCCCCTGCAGGTTCAGCAAGACCGGAGAGAAAGGAATAGGTAAATGCTTTCTTTCTGCTCTTTGTGGCATAATAGATAGGCATGGACACCGAGATGCCCTCAGGGATGTTATGAATCGCTATCGCTAAGGCAATGACGATTCCAAGGTTCAGGTTGTTCAGAGCAGTCCCAAAGGTCGCAAGGCCTTCTGGAAAATTATGTATCCCGATCGCGAGTGCCGTCAGTACTCCGGTCCTCAGTAACGTCTTGTCCGTGCTGCTGTTGGTTTCGTTAGTAAGCCCACTGTAGGAATGGGGGTTTTCCTTCTCTGGGATGGCCATATCAATAAGACCTATGCAAAGAATTCCTAGGAAGAACGCAGTAATAGCATGTAGTTCTCCAAGTGTATTTAATGCCTGGGGCAATAGTTCGACAAAGGAGACATAGACCATGACTCCTGCGGAGAGCCCAAGGGAGAAAGACAGATAGCTCATCTTTGGTTTTTTTATAAAATACGCAAGAAGGGATCCAATGCCTGTACTAAGACCGGCCAGCATTGTTAATAAAAACGCACTGCCAACCGCGCCTAGGTCTTCAATCATGTACTACTCTCAAAGGTTGTTTTTTTAGCTATTGTTTTTTTTACAGGTTGAACAAATCCCGTAAAAATTGGTGTTGGTAGCGTCGATTTCTATATCTTTGAGTTTTTTTCCTATTTGGAGTGAGTACTCGGTCAGTTCCCTTGATTCGAAATCAATGATTTTTCCGCACTGCCGACAGATCATATGGTGATGAGACTTGAGGTTTGGTTCAAAACGGGAGACGCCTTTGATGTTTACTTCTTGTATGAAACCTTTTTCCGCTAGGAATTTTAGGTTTTGGTATACGGTTGCTTTACTGATTCTGGTGAGCTTTTTTTTTACTGCATCGTAGACTTGTTCTACCGTGGGGTGTGTGGTGTTGTTTTTTAGGAAATCAAGAATCTCGATTCGTTGGTTGGTGAATTTGATTTTCATCGGTTCCATCGTCATCAGGAAGGATTATCCTTTGATATTTAATATTGTTTATGAAAAAAAAGAAAAAGAGAGTGTGTCGAAGCAATGGAATACCCACTGCTTCTTTGACGGTCTCTCTGTGTTTCTATTTTTTTGACTCTTTTTTGAGACACATGAACCAGTCTAGGCAGTATTTTCCTTCTTCTTTCTTTTCGACGCGTTCTTTTGCCAGTCCACAGGATCCTGGTGGTGGGATGATGACGTCATCACCGGGTTGCCAGTTCGCGGGGGTGGCTATGCCTTCTTTGTCTGATTTCTGCATCGCCATGAGAAGACGTTTTATCTCTGCCATGTTTCTACCGTTTGAAAGGGGATAGTACAGGATGGCTCGTATCTTTGCTTGTGGGTCAATGAGAAAGACAGCCCGGACCGCTTGTGTGGTTGATGCTTTTGGTTGCAGCATGCCGAATTTTTTTGCCACATCCATTTTTAAATCTTCTATCACAGGGAATTGGACTTCAACGTTCTTCATGCCTTTATAGTCTATTTTTTCCTTGATAGTTCGTAGCCAAGCGATGTGGGCATAGATGCTGTCGATAGAGAGTCCGATGAGTTCTGTGTTCAGCTTCTTAAAATCCTGTTGCATCGATGCAAAGGTCATGAACTCTGTGGTGCAGACGGGAGTGAAATCAGCAGGGTGGCTGAAAAGGATGACCCATTTTCCCTTGTAATCATCTGGGAATTTGATTTCGCCCATGGTGGTTTTTGCAGTGAACGATGGTGCATTATCGCCGATCAACGGCATTGAGTAGCATTCCTTTTTTTCTTCTTCCATTTCTAATTCTCCAGTTTCTATAAACCTGTTTTATTTCTTGTTGTTTTTATTGAAGGAATTTTGAGACGAAGGGACTGTTTGTTCCTGATGGTCTTCGGAAATGTCCTGAGGGGCCTCTGCCGAGAAACTCGGTGAACCATGCCTCATGTTCGATTTCTTCATTAAGGATGGCTAAGGCTAGGTCATAGGTTCGGTGATCCTTTCCAGCGGTCATATTGCAGATTTCTGTGTATCCTCGTACTGCGCATTGTTCTGCATGGAGGAGTACTTCGACGATTTTCTTGACATTGGTGGGGTCCTCTGGTAGTTGTGCGGGTGGGCAGGCGGACATGTCATGGAATGTTTTCATGTTGTCAGGGAGTTTTCCACCAAGTTCATAGATGCGGGGGACGAGTGCTTCGAAATGGTTTCTATCCTCGATGCGAGCATCCTCTGCGACTGCTTTGAGTCCTTCTCCGTCAAATCCGATGAGGTTTGCCCGGAGGATTGTATAATAGTAGTATGTTGTGAGCTCTGCTGCTGCATTCTTTACTAAGAGTTCGAGGAGTTTTTCGACGTCGATACCTGCTTTTTCTACTAATTTTCTTGCCACTTCTGCTGCCATATTTCTTATCTCCTTAAGTAATATACAGTTTTACTTAATAATTATTATTAGGTAATATAGATTAGTATTTAAATCTTTTCGTTCAACCGTACTTCATAAAAATAAAATCGAACACTACATATCTGAACAATCATCCATAACATTTGATTCCAACTAAATAGAGTCCTTTTATCATTCCTCATAAAAACGAACAGAGAGATTTAAAACAACATACAAGATAGCATCACCTATGAACGGCAACGAATTTAAAATAAACACCAGAGACGAGTTCCTCTCACTGCTTGGAAAAGCCTATTGGTTGGAGACGCAATTTGAAAATATCATGCAATGGCAGGCCTACATGACCATAAAAAAGGACAGTTACAGAACCGTGCTTTTCCAGCTCGCCCATGATTCGGAAAAACACAAAGGAATCCTAACCCAACTCATCACAAATTTCGACAATGTCACGACGAAAACACTTGAAGAACACGCAGGTATAACACAAAAAGAATTCGATTTGAAAGGAAAATGGGATGAGGAAATCCTCACCGATCTATTAAAAAACGAATACCTCGCCTTGGATATCTATACGAAACTTCACATGTACACAGACAAAGCATTTATACAGAACCTATGGAAAGGAAACAACCCTGATCAGTT
>CAZLDE010000124.1:0-5435 GCA_964558215.1 uncultured Thermoplasmatales archaeon | reverse complement strand
CTCTGGTACAGCAGGTTGATTATTAATTTTACGTATAGCATGATTTCCCGCTCCAAGTTTTGTTATAGTGAAATGAAGATTGGTTTTCTTCATTCCATGAGTTGTACATACATCAAGATGGAGGTCTGTTGAAATACCAAGATTTACCACCGCATTTGTTAGAACGTTATGGCCAAAAAATTGATAATTTTTCATTCCTTTGTAATCATCCATGGACGTCCCAAGGATCATCTGGTAGTCTGGGAGTTGTTCGACGGTCTGTTCAAAGATTTCATCTTCTCGGCCAAGGCCTTTTTGAACCAACGTTTGTGAAAGACCCAGTGCCTGTAGGGCAAACTTGCTGACAAAACCGGATCGGATATATTTTTTTTGTCCAACCCCAGGGATGCTTGGCATCACCGCTCCTGATATGAAATTTAATAAAAATTTATTTTTGTAAGGTGATTCTCTTAGATTATTTCGAATCATATCTGCGCATTGAGTCGCAGCTCTTTTCGGGTTTCTTTTTGTGTTTTTTCCAACACCGACTGCCACATCCATGGAAGGATAGCTTACTGCAAGTCCACTTGTTCCTCTCGAAAAGCATCCGTAATTGTTCATAAAACCAGTGACTGTACCACCAATAAGAGGTGTTCCTTTTGGCAGGACATCCCAGACACCGTTGAGGAACTCCTGGAAGCCGCCGTATTTTTCGTAGTGGATCGTTGAGAATAACAGGAAGAAATCCGGGGGTCGATTCAGATTTTGAATTGCGGTCTCTGCGACTTCCCTTCCTGCCGCTCGTGCATCCCATTTTCTGGATAGACCGATGGCTGTTTCTACTTTAGATTTCATGTTACTCCATTGAAGGGTGTCTTCTCAATTGAAGAGAGATCAATAGTTGTGCATCCAACTTTTACATGTTGTTTTTGTAAATTTGGTAGGTATCCTTAGGCGGTGACGTAGAGTTCATCGTCTTTTTTTGAAGCGCTGCTTGGTTGGGTGGGGTTTTCCATGATCCGCAGGATTTCCCTGCGAGCATTTTCGATTTCCACCTCAAGTAACCCTTTGTTTGCAAGGAATGGAACGATTGTGACAAGGGCGTTTTCTGTGTCAGGGAACACGTAGAATAACGCCTCGTAGTCCTGGAGACGGAACTCCATTTCGCTCAGGCCGGCGCCAGAATATTGACTTATGACGGTGAAGACCTCGTCCATGGCGCGTTTGATAACGTCCCATATTTCATGTATCTCTGGCTTGAAGGTTTCATTTGATGGCATGACACTGATCATGTTGCGTCGTGCGACCATGCATGCAAGGATGTCGTCAAGTCGCATTAAATCATCAAGTACCGTTGCTATAGGGTCATCCTTCATCCCATCACCACAATTTGTTGGTTTACCTATGCATCGATGCTATAAAAATATTTCCTACTCTAGCGTTTCTCCTGTCGTGTATTGAAAATGTTACAAATACCGGTATTGTTTGGAATGGAAAAAGAGAAAAAATGTTTTTTCGAGGACCCTCTTTTGAAGGGTGTGTGTTACATTTTTTTATATTCTGTTGCTTCCAGTAACATGTTGACTTCTGCTTTGTCTTTTATTTCGATTTCGACTAGCCAGCCGTTGTCATAAGGGCTGTTGTTGATGATTTCCGGGGTGTCGTCAAGCTTTGTGTTCACTGCTACTATTTTGCCGCTGACCGGTGCGTACACCTCGGAGACAGATTTGACTGATTCGACGACGCAGAGTTCTTCTCCTTTCTTTATTTCCTTTCCAATGCTTGGGAGTTCGACAAAGACGATATCGGTCAGCTCATGTTGTGCATGGTCGGTGATGCCGATGGTTGCTTTGTTTCCTGCAAGCTTGACCCATTCGTGTGTCTTGGTGTATTTTAAATCATCTCGGACTTCATGTGCCATAGCTATCGAGTGGGGTATTTCCTGGTTGTTTTAAATCTTTTCTCCAATGAAAGAAAGGATGAAGGATAGTAAGAGTATCTGGAAGAGCTATCTGTTGTAACAGGGGTGTTTATTGTTTTGATGCCCAGTCCTTGGGGACAAATGGTGGTTTGATGACCTTTGCCTTGACCGGTTTGTCCCGGACCATGATGTCTAGCAGGGTCCCGACTTCTCTTTTATCGGGTGCGACGTAGCCCATGGCGATGCCTTTTTTCAGACAGGGGGATAGGGTTCCGCTGGTGACGATACCGACTGGAGCACCATCCTTCTGGATCTCACATTTGTGACGCGGGATTCCTTTCTCGACGCATTCGAGGCAGGTCATCCGTTGGAAGCTACCTTGTTCCTTCTGTTTGAGCAAGGCGTCTTTGCCGATGAATGCATGGTCCCAGAAGATTGTCCAGCCTAGGGTCGCTTCAAGGGGGGTTCGTCCGCCTTCGAACTCGTTGCCCGCAAGCATAAATGCTTTCTCCAGACGGAGCGTGTCCCGTGCACCCAGGCCGATGGGTTGTATGCCGAAGTCTTTCCCCGCGGTAAGAATCGCGTCGAACACCGTTGCTGCCTTGCTTGTCGGGGTTATCTGCAGCTCAAAGCCATGTTCACCGGTGTACCCGGTATAGGAAAGGATGCAATCCACATCTGCGATTTGTACATTCTGACAGCCGAAGAACTTCACCGCCCCAAGGTCAGTGTCGGTGAGCTTCTGAAGCGTTTCCTTTGCCTGTGGACCCTGGATCGCAAGGATCACATAGTCTCGGCTGACGTCGTCTACCGTTGCTTTCAGATGATGTTTCTTAGCCTGCGCCGTAAACCATTCTGTGACGATCTGATTCATCCCGGCGTTAGGGATCATCATGAACCGGTCACCCAGATGCATGAAGATCGTATCATCGATGATAGTCCCGTTCTCTCGTAAGATCTCGGTGTACTGGCTTTTTCCATCCTCTATCCGTGATGCATCCTCCACGGTCGTTAGGCTGATGAGTTTACCTGCATCAGGACCACTGACCCAGAGGTTGCTCATATGGGTGACATCGAATAACCCGACGTTCTTGCGGACAGCCATATGCTCGTCTCGGATGGAGCTGTACTGTATCGGCATCTCAAAACCAGCAAACTCGGTAAACGTCGCTCCGAGCTTCACCTGGGTTTCATATAATGGAGATCGTAACACCATATCCTGCTTCGCCCCCGCCTGTATCTCATAAACCCTAGTTAATCATTTCTACAATACTATCCTCAGAAGGACGTGGTGCTGAAACCAGGGATTCGATTCAATGAATAGCACGTGCGTACCTGCATTTTTTATTTTTCTGACAAAGATTTAAATAACTAATGATCCTTTAATTTCATTAAGGGTAGGAAAGAAATGAATAAAATTCTCTTTATCGGAGGTAGTATCTGTACCATGGGTTTGCTTGTTTTAGGTTCGTTCAGCACCATGGGATGGTATCAAACATCTCACGTTTCAAATACTGATGAAAAAACAATTGAGCGTACTTCAGAAATACGTCAATTAACAGATTCAGAGTGCGATTGTGAAAAACAAAGTACAACCCGTTTGTGGAATTTTCCGATACTTTGTGCGATATTCGGAGTATTGTTTTACTTCGTTCTCACTATGCCGTCTCCATTCCCTGTTCCCCTTCTTTTTCATGTGATCAATTTCATCGGCAGGATATGTGGTTGTAGTTGGGCTTGGTGATAAGATAAGGACAATTTGATAGAGAGGAACCAAATGAAACAAAAATGGATTGTGATTGGAATCGTTCTTATATGCGTTATTACCGGCAGCATTGTCTCTTCCGCAGACAAAACAGAACGATCGGGAATGTCAGTTATCCATAGTAATGGGTTGCACTGCTGGGGAAACCTGACCTATAATGAGGTAAACCCAGGGAAGTTTGTGACTGGTGAAATCTGGGTGGTGAACAAGAATGCTCCCAGTAACTGTATAGCTCTAAATACATCACTTCCAACCAACGGTTCCTTGGGATATAGTGTAACTGAGCGTCTTGTTGGTATCCTTCGAAATCTCAATATCGAAGAAAACACCATTTCCTTTCAAATGATCATCGGTTTCGGGATGCGGATCATTGAATATGACGAGGGGGGGATCGTCGCATTGGTGGTTCCCTATCTTTTTATGCAGGTGCGCTGGTCAGGTGAGTTTATCTTTGAAGGGACCCTGCATCCTCATTTCATAAAAGGCACAGTGAGATACAGAGGTGTGTAAGGTATTTATAGGAGGATGGTCTTTAAAAATGGTGGAAGGAACAGGGAAGGAATGAAAAAGAAACCATTGATAGCAGGCAGTCTCTGTGTTGTGATTCTGCTTGTGCTGGGGTCGTTAAGTACGGTGGTGGGGTATCAATCAGTCCAGACCTCACAACTGAATCTCATCAATGAAAGAATCAACCAGAGGGATTTGTTATTCCAGACCATCGTTGATATTGCGAATAAAAAGGAGATACAACGAATCATCCTTACAGCCCAGATGAGCAGAGGGATCTTTCCACTATCGGAGATTCCAGGTTTAACAAAGTACCAAATCAGACAGATGTATTTCCTTGGGTTGATTCTGTCAAAGGTTGTCAGTAAATCAATGTTTCAGTCGATGAGTGGGAGGTATCAATTCAATAATCAAGAGATACAGAAGGAAATAAATGCAGTTATTGAAAAGGATAATACGCTCAACAATAAAATAGTTCAATTAAAGAGCGCTGAATGTGATTGTGAAAGTGAGAGAGCATCAAATTGGAGTTTCCCAGTTCTTTGTTCTTTTTTAAATGTGTTGATGATACCACCTTTGATCCTTTTTGTGTTGGGTTCGTCTCTTGTAGCGATTGGTCTATGGTTTCGACTGATGGGGCTTATCGGTTCTATTCTAGAATTGATAACAGCGCCTATAGTCTATGCTATAATTTATGTAGGAGCAATTTTTGATTGTGAGTGGTGGTTTATTTCTACATAATTTCTTTCTTTTTTAATCGTGTCACTGCGTACCTGCTACATGATATGGTTTTTATAGGAGAACAATGTTATTAAAATCTATAGGGGCAGGAAAGGTATGGATAAGAAACCCCTGATTGGAATAAGTATCCTGGCTGTAGTTCTTCTTGTGCTGGGTTCATTAAGTAATGTGGTGGGGCATCAAACAGTCCAGACCTCACAACAGAATCTCATCAATGAAAGAATCAACCAGAGAGAGTTGTTATTCCAGACCATTGTTGATATTACCAACAACAAGGAGATACAACGAATCATCCTCAAATCCCAAATGATGAACAGGGAGTTCCCAGTATTGGATATTCCTGTTCTAACAAAGACCCACCTCAAGCAGATGTATTTCATCGGATTGGTACTATCAAAGGGCATCAGTACATCAATGATGCAATCAATAGTTGGAAAACATCAATTTAGTAATCAAAAGATGCAGAGAGAAATAGAATCAGTAATTGAAAAGAACGCGGCGCTCAAGAAAGAAATCACTCAA
>CAZLDE010000123.1:0-5443 GCA_964558215.1 uncultured Thermoplasmatales archaeon | reverse complement strand
TCCAATTCAAAATCACATTTCACACACTTAAACATTTAACATGCGGAACTACAGTGTACCCTGAGGTCTATGTCGGAAGACTCGCTTGTAAAAACGTTCTTCAAGTAAAAACCGTCGTCAACAAAATCATCACCTATGAGACAACGACCGCGGGAACAGAGTGGTTTAACAGGATGGTTGTTGTCGGCGGGGATTCAGCACCAATGCAAGGAGACCCCTGGTATGAAGGGGAAGAGGAGAACAAACTCGCTTTGGAATACATGACTGGTTTTGAAGGCGCCAAACTCTGGACGTCCACAGGGAGCCTCACCGGTCCTCAGGATGTCATCGACGGCATCAACGCAGGGTGTGGTTTTCTCTTCTTCGACGGGCACGGCAACCCGATGTCCTGGTCCACGCATCCACCAAACAACGAGAGCATCTGGATCAATGGGTTACAGGTCAAAGACATGCCGAACCTGAAGAACGGTCAGCAGCTACCGGTCACCGTCTGCGGCGGATGCCACAACGGACAGTTCAACACCAGTCTGCTGAACATCCTGAAAGGAATCATCCAGGAGCGATTGAAATACTTCCAATGGAGATTCTACCTTGGAGAGTGGACCCCAGAATGCTGGGCGTGGAAACTCATCAGCGTGAAAAACGGGGGGAGTATCGCAACCATGGCATACACGGGGCTTGACTGGTTCGCAGAAGGCGATTACAACAACGATTCCATCCCTGACTGTACTCAGTTTTACTCAGGGTATGTCAACACGCAGTTCTTTAAAAATTACGGTGTGAACAATATTACAATCCTTGGTGAAGCGCACACCCAGGCTTTGATTGATTATCTGAATGCATTTCCACCGATGCTGGAGAAACTGGATTGTAAGACCGTCCAAGAATTTGTCCTTCTTGGCGACCCCAGTCTTCAAATCGGAGGATATACCCTGGAGGGATAACCCATGAGTTCACAGAAGTTACTCGGCCTTGGGATAGCCTGCTTCCTTCTCGTGTCATCTCTTGCAGTATCTGGATCTTCCTTTGATGACATCCCGTTAACAGCCAATGCGCTTATCAGGATTGATACCTCGAAAGGAGATGTGATACTGCCCAAAGATGCGGAGTATATCACCGAAAGACCTGGTGAATGGGTAGACATTATTATTTCCGGGTCTGAATTACAGGAGTTAATAAATCAGCAGATACCCTATAGTGTTCTCATCCCGGATATGGATGCGTATCATATGGAAATGATGGGATCCTACCATACGTTTGCTCAGATTCAGACGATCCTTCAAGACATTGCAGACGATTATCCCAGCATCACGAATCTGTTTAGTGTTGGGACCAGTTATCAGAATCGTACCATTTGGTGCCTGGAAATAACCGATAATCCTGGCGTCGATGAAGGAGAACCAGAGGTGTTGTTCATGGGGCTGCATCATGCTCGTGAATGGCCCACCGTTGAAATCTGTCTTCACATCGCCAATAATCTGACCACGGGATACGGGTCGAATGCCACCATAACGAATCTTGTGAATAACCGCAGGATTTGGATCATCCCCTGCGTGAACCCAGATGGATACTACTACTGTCATGACCAGGGGAATGACTGGCGAAAGAACCGTCATTACTTCCCCGAATACGGGACCTATGGTGTTGATTTGAATCGTAACTACAACGGCTCAAGCAACGGTGATATAAAAGGTGCATGGGGCTCGATTGGCTCAGGATCTGTAACCCATCATTCCAGTGATGAGACATATTGTGGTCCCGGACCAACCTCGGAGCTTGAAATCCAGGCAATTAGTAATTTTATCGTCCAACATGAGATCTCTGCGTTGATCTCCTGGCATACCTACCAGGAGGAGCTGTATTGGCCTTGGGGGTATACCTCATCGACCACCCCAGATGCAAGCTACATGGGAGCGGTGGGGACCGGAATCGCCCAGCGAATCACAAGACAATCCGGCTCGGGGACCTATACCCCGAAACAAGCATACGGCTTGTATCCAACCACTGGTGATACCATTGATTGGTCATATGGGTACACTCACTATGTTCTCGGGAGACCTACCTTTGCTTACACCATTGAAGCATGTTCTTCGTTCCATCCCTCTGAGGGGTACCTAGACCAGATCTGCAGGGAGAACTGCGATGGCGCGCATTATCTGCTCCAGGAAGCAGAAAACATAAGGGACACTGTCATCCCCCGGGTGATGCCCCCAGTCCTTGACGATCTCACCAGTGATGCTGATGGGAACTACCGAGTCTCCTGGCAAGAACAGAACCCAGCCGCGGACCCTGATTATTTCCAGCTTGATGAGCTCACTGGGCTTTCGATTGCGACAGATGATGCGGAATCCGGCTCTGGAAAATGGACTCTTGAAGGATTTGCTCTCTCAACAGCCAGATATCACTCCGGAGGCTCAAGCTATAAATCCCGATATCTGAACTCAGATACCTCTGCGATGACAAGCGTCTCTCCGATACCTATTACCGCGGGGATGACCCTGTCCTTCTGGTGTTGGTATACCACAGAGAACAACTACGATGCCGCCTTTGTAGAAGTCAGCAGGGATGGTCGGGCCTATGATACGTTAGATGTCTTCATGGGATCCTCCAGCACCTGGCAATACAAGGAATACGACCTTGGAAAGTACGTCAATAAATCCATTTTCATCAGATTCAGATACAGCACCGATCAAGGGACGTTACAAGAGGGCTTCTATGTGGATGATATCACCCCGGTCGCCACGTTCCAGACGGTGACGACACTTTCAAGCTCTATTACAAACACGTATTACGATATCACCGGTAAGAACAACGGCACGTATTATTACCAAGTGAAAGGTCATAACCAAGCCCGCGGATGGTGTGACTTCAGTACACTGGAAGGTATCGTGGTCGTCCTGGGTGAAGACCAATCACCACCAGTCACCACGTGCACATTAACTGGGGAAATGGAAGGTGACGTCTACGTCAGTCCAGTCACTGTGACACTCACCGCGACGGATGAGTCAGGGGTGGATTACACAAAATATAGGCTTGATGATGCAGCATGGGTCACCTACACGGTACCATTTGTGGTTTCCACAAACGGGAACCATACCGTCCGGTATTATTCTGTTGATATCGTCGGCAACACAGAGCCTGAGAAAAGCGCCAGCTTTACTATACAACAGGAAGTCCCACCAGTCACCATTACGATTAACGGTGGTATTGGTGTGTCAGCGACCATCAGGAACACCGGGACAGAAACGTTGACCAACCTCAGCTGGACGATTTCCTTGGATGGGGCACTGATTTTTGTTGGGAAAACAAAATCAGGTACCATCGCAAGCCTGCAGGCGGATGAATCAGTCACCGTTAAGGACTTTGTGGTCGGTCTGGGAAAGACAGGGATAAAAACATACGTCGGAGCTGCTGAAACAACTGCCCAAGGAACGGTACTGCTGATTTTCGTCGTCGGAGTCAAATAACCCCTTTTTTCTTTCTTTTTTACCTGGCTTCATTCACAAAGGTTTAAATATCATTCATGGCCTATATTTCTAAATAATAAGGGGATATTCAATGAAGAAAGGTCTCGTAGGAATACTCATAACGTTGGTACTTCTAAGCAGTTATGGGGCAATCGCCTCTTCGTTCTCAGGTGAGAACAGTGCAAAAAAAATAGACACTATCGTGTTTTCATCGGTTCAACTATCTGATACAGATGAATATACAACGGTCGGTCTTTCTGACGCGACATCCTATCTGACGACCGAAGGGCAATATGTTCTACCGGTTGTGACTCGTGTCTATACGTTCCCGTTTCTGACAAAGATTACCGATGTCAATGTTCGTTTCTCTGAAAGATACGAAAGGACCATCTCAAAACCACTGAAACTTGCCGAACCAGCGATTGCAGATAACGCAGCACAGCTAAACAATAGACTTGTTGAGCCAGCTTCTGTGCAAGTTTATCCTGAACACCCCTATACGTACCATATTGCTGCAGGACGTGACGGTGATACTCTAGCAACATTTGTTGCGATACATCTCTACCCAGTGGAGTATCTTCCATCAGAAAACCTCCTGCGAGAGGTAAGAAATGCAGAAATCATGATTACATACGAGCTTCCTGAGCAGCAGTCAACAATGATGGTTGATGATTACGAACTTGTCATCATCGCCCCAGAAAAATTCACAGGCGCATTAGAACCGCTTTTCACCCATAAACTTGACAAAGGGATGACGACGAAACTTGTTACCCGTGATGAGATCTGCGATGGCGTCTACTTCACAGCGGAGGGACGGGACTGCGCAGAGGAGATGAAATATTTCATCAAGAATGCCTTTGACCAGTGGCAGACAAAATACGTTCTTCTCGTCGGTGGGAGAAGCGGTGGGGTTAACCAAGAAAAATGGTGGGTACCGGTTCGATACTCCCAACTCAATGATGGAGGGGAGGGGTCGTATCTGACTGACCTGTATTTCGCTGATTTGTATGATAGCAATGGAAGCTTTTCAAGCTGGGATTCGAATGAGAATGGAATCTTTGCGGAATGGATCGGCACACAAAAAGATATCCTAGACATGTACCCTGAGGTGTACGTCGGTCGTCTTCCCTGTACCAGTGTCGCACAAGTGAAAACCATGGTGAAAAAAATCATCACGTATGAGACAACCACCTATGATGCTGAATGGTTCAAGACTTTTGTTGGTGTTGCTGGTGATACCTATCCTGCCGTGAACGATCCATACTATGAGGGTGAAATGGCGACGAATGCATCGTTCCAGCAACTGGAAAGTCTTGGATTTGAAGCCTCAATGGTTTGGACGTCGAATGGTCGTTTCACGGATCCTGATTCAGTGCTTCAGGAGATTAGTAAAGGCTGTGGCTTTGTGCATTTCTCAGGTCATGGGAATCCCATGGTCTGGTCAAATCATCCTCCGCAGAATGAATCCTGGGTGGATGGTCCCAACGCGTTTCAGATGAAGAAACTCTCCAATGGCGAGAAACTACCAGTTGTCATCGTTGGCGGCTGTCATAACGCTCAGTTCAACACGAGTCTCTATAACATGATCAAAGGCATTTTGGAAGACGGATTAGCGTATTTCCAATCAACCCGGCCGTTTGGTGAATTTTGGTATTACCAGTGGATTCCTCGTTGCTGGGCATGGGCGATGGCCAGTCATAGCCGAGGAGGCTCTATCGCTATCATAGCAAATACAGGGCTTGGGTATGGGGAACCAGGAGCGCAGACGTTAACGCAGAGAGGACGACATCTGGAATGGTTGTTCTTCAAGGCGTATCATGATGGGAAGGTGAACCTTGGGGAGACCCATGGAACGGATCTTATCTCCTATATGAACGAGCATCCACCGATGGATGACCAGACGGACTGTAAGATCGTTCAGCAATGGGCGCTGCTTGGAGATCCAAGTCTACTTATTGGAGGGTATGCCTCCTAAT
>CAZLDE010000122.1:0-5464 GCA_964558215.1 uncultured Thermoplasmatales archaeon | reverse complement strand
TCAGAAATAGGAATCCTCATCGTTATTTCATTCACTTGATTGCCGAACTACTGAAAAAAAAGAAATAAGGATAAAATATATAAGCTTCATCGTTTTAAATAATTCTTGAAAGGCGGTTTGTTATGGAAAAAAAAAGAGTCCCTCTGGCAATTCTTCTCGTAATCCTCCTATTTCTAACGATAGTGCCAATTGACGCGCATATATTCATTCATACGAGTCAAACAGAATCTTCTATGACTCGATTTCTGTTACGAAAAAATTATCCATACCGAAATAGTACCGAAATAATAACCTCATCAATTAATGTGTCTGAAAGGGAAAACTTTGACATTCCATTTTCATCAAATATTTTGCAAGTTATTACGAATGGTCCGATGAATTCGTCCTGGCCGACAAAATCCTACAACGCCCAACGCATCAGCCGAACCAATGTTAACACCAGTGACAATCCGGGGATAGAAAAATGGCGATTTAAAACATTCGGCGCAGGTGGTATCGATTCCGGAGCAGTCGTAGACACAGAAGGAAATATCTACTTCGGATGCAAAGATTTCGTCTTCTATGCTCTCTGGCCAAATGGGACATTTCGATGGAGTTACGAAACAGCAGATCCGATTTGGTCAGTTCCTGCTCTTGCTGAAGATGGTACGATATACTTCACCTCATGCGACCATTATGTCTATGCCCTATATTCTAATGGAAATCTGAAATGGAAATTCAATACAGGTCAAATCATCTCAGCCTCACCAGTTATCTCACCCAACGGAACCATCTATGTCGGACATTCCCAAGGGCGTGTTTTTGCGTTAAATCCTAATGGAACAGAACGGTGGCATTATGATCTCCCGAATGACATCTACGGCTCTATCGCCCTTGGCTTTGATGGGATGATTTGCATTGGGTGTTGGGATAACCATTTCTACGCCCTCAATCCGAACGGGACATTGAAATGGTCTTTCCCTACAGGGGACAAAGTTAAAGGGGTTCCATCCCTTGCACCCGATGGAACTATCTATTTTGGTTCCTGGGATGGGTACCTTTATGCTCTTTACCCGAATGGGACGATGCGCTGGCGCTGCGGAGTCGGCTCTGGCACAGAAACAACTCCAGCGATTGCTACTGATGGAACTATCTATGTAGGCGGTAATGACCTCTACGCGGTCACCCCGGAGGGGGTGTTGAAATGGACGTTTGACCTTGGTCTTATCCGATATATCTTCAAATCCTGCCCTGCGGTTTCTGCTGATGGAATCATCTATGTCGGCGTCAACATCGAGGATGGAGGAGGTGAAATTCTTGCCGTGAATCCTGATGGAACTGAGCGATGGCGAAAAACCATATCAGATGAATGGGTAGATGCCTCCCCGGCGATAAGCTCTGACGGCACTATCTATATCGGGTCTTCAGGTGGTAATCTAGGACGAGGTTTGCATGCATTTGGTTCAATTAATTCGAACCAACCACCTAATCCTCCCTCTATAGAGGGGAAAAATCCAGGAAAACCTCGTGAAGAATATTGGTATGCTTTCCCTGCTATTGATCCTGATAATAATCCAGTGACAGTTTTCATCGACTGGGGTGATGGCAATAGTGAGTGGTCGTACGAAGGTGCCTCGGGGGAAAGCATCTGGGTGAAACATGCCTGGATGAAGAAAGGAACCTATACGATCAGAGCGAAAGCCCGTGATGTCCTCGGTCTTGAGAGCAATTATTCGACCATGGAAGTCACCATGCCGTATACCTACGAACCACCACAGTTCCATTTCATCGAATGGCTCTTAGAACAATTTCCGAATGCGTTTCCAATCATGAGACAAATCCTGAAACTATAAAATTTTCCTCCAACAATCAATGACACATTTATTGTTTGAAATATGGCT
Organism: uncultured Thermoplasmatales archaeon; assembly: GCA_964558215.1. Classification (GTDB taxonomy): domain Archaea; phylum Thermoplasmatota; class E2; order DHVEG-1; family DHVEG-1; genus SM1-50. Next base: position 3,584 of record CAZLDE010000122.1, on the reverse strand, counting down.
AAAACCATCTGATCTTTCCAAGTAACACCGTATTTTCTCGATAAATCTTCTGTAGTTTCTGATTTCTCTCTTTAGTAAAAATGTAAAGATACGATAAAAGATGATGCGTCCATATCCCTTCATTCTTGTAACAATGGACAAAAATCACACGATACCCGTTCCTATGAAAGATATCCCGTCGATACTCATAATCAAACACCTCAGAACCGCATACTTCAAGATAGATACCAAAGTGAAGAAGGAAAAAATCAGGCGTCCAAACCCGTGGTCGATTATTCTCATCCCAGACAAACACCGGTTGTTCAAAAGACCAACGAATCCCCAGCCTTCTCAAAACATCAGCGACTTTCTTTTCTGATTGTGTCATTCGGTCATAGACAGATTCTTTTTGCATGATAAAACCTCGCGATGAAAAAAAAGAAAAATGAAGGATTTTAGTGAGATAGATTGTGCTGTCACCATGAAAATCGATACGTATAAAAATCGTTATCTACCGATCAATTCTACAGGAGAAGAATGCTTCGCTCTCCTCCAAGCCCGCTGAAAACTTTTTTTTCATAGGAATCTTTTAAACCAGCACATGATTTAGGGAAACGTACACAAATAAAAGAATGGAGTGGTTCGTCTATCAAAAAGAAATGCCCGCAATGCTCTGGAAAAGCAGTTCGATTATATCAAAATAAAACCGTCGATGGGAAGCGTACCTGGGTACCTACTGCATGGTGTTGTACGGAATGTAGTTTTCTGTATACTGTTGCTTCTGATACGCTTATGTATCCGGTTGGTGGTAAGGATTACAAGAAGGCATATGATGGAAAATGCCCGAATTGTGAGCTGCGGCTTGTCCGGCTCTTCCGCCATAAAAACCCGGTGAATGGGAAACAAGAATGGATCTCCTCAGCCTGGTATTGCAGCCGGTGTAAATATGTGTGGCTTGATGAGGCAGAAAAGCACTAATTGTTTGTTCCTAAACAGTTAAATATAGCTATCTATTTTAGGGGCAAGGTACATAAATCAGAGGAAAATCTAATGAAACGCAGTTCACGAGTATGGAAAAAGCGACGGAAGATGCGCTGGAAATGGCGTAAGAAACGAATGCGACGAGAGAAACGGATGCGAAGACAAAAACAGTAAATCATATCATCATGGGAGCATGGTGTAACCCGGCATCATTACGGGCTCCAGTTAGGTATGATTACAAGAGGGTCATCTGACGTATGATGAGTAACTGGAGCGATGACCTACGAAGAGACCCGTCGATCTGGGTTCAAATCCCAGTGCTCCCATCCAAGTTAAAAATAATACTCAAAGAGGTAGAAAAAAAATGAAGATAAGTCTAAGAAACATAAACGCATACACAATTGTTGCTTTAATCATCCTTATTGGAGGACTTCTTCTTTATGTCACTTGGGGCCTCCGTTACAATGTCTGGGCTGATGTCGGTATTTATTCCATTACTATCGTCCTTGTCCTTGGGGGCCTTTTCGGAACAATCCTTTCACTTCTTTTCGAAAAAACAGAGGAAGCAAAAGAGTAATTTTTTTCGTTTTTCTATTGCGAAGATTTAAATAGCGTCTCACGGTAAGTACTAGCGAATGGAACAGGAAGAGATGCTCAAAAAATACTCCGGTGAGTGGATTTTACTTTTCAACGACGAGATCGTTGACCATAGCGTAAATCTCGAAGATGTGCTCCGTACAGCCGATGAGAAGTACCCTTTGGATAAATTCCCGGCTCATAACATCAAGATATCAAAAGTATTATCTGGCAGTATCCATTTACATTAGGACACCACATGTCAGAAACACCCTTTATCTTCGAATACAAGAATTACCCGTTGATTCCTATCAAGTTTCTTGCAAATGAACGAGAAACACCGATGATAGATGCGCTACTTGATTCAGGTGGAGATTTTATTGTCATACCTTATGCGATTGCAAAGTATCTTAGATTGAAACTACAGAAAGCTGGTTTCGTCGACACTGCTGCAGGTGAGACAACGTTGTTTAAAACCGTTCTTACCATGGTAATATATGACGAAGACCGACAATACACCTATAAAAACCTTGAGGTGCATGTCTCAGATCGTAATGATCTACCGGTTCTTCTTGGGAGGAATCCGATTTTTGAGGATCATGAGATCATCTTTCAGAAACATCAAAATAAGCTGATTTTACAGCCGATCCAACATCACTGAAACCAATGTTACTATTTTTAAAGATTTTTTAGAGAAACTTTAAATCAACCTTCCCTGATTCGGATTTAGAGGAACGAATTATGGCATACATGTATGAAGGATGGACCTTGTATAAGAGGGATGTCACCCTCAAAGGCGGAAGAAAGCAAACGATTTATTTCTTCAGTAAACGATCACCGAAAAGCGGCACTCCCTGTGAATTACCACCAGGTTATGGTGTCGGTGTCAACAAGCGAACCGGTCTTCCCTATCTGAAAAAGAAGTAAGTCACTTCTTTTTTTTTCTTTTTTCTTCTGACTATTTCGCAAAGAATCTTTCTTTGACATTTCGCTCAAAGAAATTATTTAGATTATAGAGAAAGTACAGTAGAGAGTTAAATCATTTCAAGATTGGGAGGTACTGAGCCCTGTGACCGGAGATGAAGAAGATGTTATCAGGTATTACGAGCGCTTTTGGTCAAAATCGGAGCTGTGGTGGGAGTCTGATAAAACCCTTGCAATTCACTTAGGCTATTATGAGAAAGGAATCCGTTCTCATACCGACGCGGTCCTTCATATGAATGATGTGAGCTGGGGCCTGCTTGGCTTGGATACACAGAACCCCCTGCAAATCTTAGATGCCGGCTGTGGGGTTGGGGGTACTTCGATTTATCTGGCCGAGAAATACCCGCAGGTATCCTTCACCGGTATCACGATTGTACCGACCCATACTATCATGGCACAGCGGTTCGCAGATAAACGCCATGTCATAAACAACACCCGCTTCCTCCTACAGAACTACTGTCAAACCTCTTTTCCTGATAATACGTTCGATGGCATCATCGCTCTTGAATCAATTAATTATGCTCGTTCCAATGAAGATATCCTTAGAGAACTCTATCGAGTCCTGAAACCTGGCGGACGTCTCGCAGTAATCGATGGGTTCCGCACCGGCAAACCTATTCCTTCAGGATTGGAAAGGCTGTATCGGATCTGGCTTGATGGGCGTGCTCTTGTTGATTTAGAATCGATCCACGAGTTTGAAACCTGTGTGAGACAGCAAAGGTTCCGGAATGTTACGATACAGGATATTTCCTCTCATGTGATCAATTCGTACATCTTTGGGGTTTTGATAGGTTCACTACTTTTCATTCCTGCGTTGGTAAAAACAATCATTCGTTCCAAAGAGCATGATTCCACCCAGGATTTCGATTGCTTCATGGCTGTCTCCTTAGCCGGTGGACTTCTTGCGCTGTACGGATGTTTTAAATATTATTCAATCACAGCAGAAAAATAACATTTTAGAAACCAAAGTAGGTCAGTTTATAATCCCTTTCAACTTTTTCTTATAAGTAACTTGACTTCGACACATAGTGCCTAATGAAAAGAGATATGAGGATATTCATCCA
>CAZLDE010000121.1:0-5490 GCA_964558215.1 uncultured Thermoplasmatales archaeon | reverse complement strand
TCAGAAATAGGAATCCTCATCGTTATTTCATTCACTTGATTGCCGAACTACTGTTCTTATCGAAACATTTAAATTATTTTAAAACATATCTGCAAAAGCACTAGGAGATGTATTTAAAAGAAACTAGGTGTAGTGAGGTGTTGATAAATGAAAATATGGAACTCCAATGAATTAATTGGAAAAGAAGTATTTGACGCCACCGGAAACGCAGTCGGATGGGTTGACAAAACATGGAATAGTTGGAACAATGATTATCCCGGGTATTTCTTCGGGATAAAGTTAAACGATTTCGCAAGAAACACCTATTTTAGGGGCGCGACCAAATTAGTCCCTGTCTATAACGACTATATCCGCACTGTGGGTAACACAGTCACGTTGACCAAGACTATGGATGATCTGACCCGGTACTGGAATAAGACCATTCCTTGTGGTCCAACCACCTGCCCCGTCGATGAATTAATCGAAATGCCAGTGTACGATAAATTCCACTCCCGAATCGGTACATTCACCACCTGGGTGGAGAGCAACGGGCAAATCAGCAACCTAGGTATTTTGCTTGACCCGTATATCTGCGAGACCTGGCATCTGCCGTACAACACGACGTTCCCAATCGAACCAAACCACATCACCACGGCTCAGAGCACGATTACCTTAGACCAGGCGCTGCATGAGTTAAAAGAATACTGGCAGAAAACACGGAAGTACTGAAGAAATCACTATATGGTTTCGGTAGGAGATAGGTTGTCTCTTACCGTTCTTTTCTATTTTTTTTATCTGATGTAGGATGTGTCGTTTTCTGTGTCTGATGGTTTGTTTTTGAATGTTTTTTCTGTTATCTCGATTATCTTTCTGTAGCGTTCCCCATGGAGATTCAACAAGGTTTCCTCGAAGCTTATTTTAAAGGAGCTTTTCATAGAAGCAAGGACGAGGATGTATCTGACGAGCCAGAGGGCAAGTTGCTTTGTGAATTCAGGGTCGTTTGTCTTTTGGAGTTCTTTGAATAGGTGTGTCTTTAAAAGTTCGTCGATTGCTTTTTTTATTGAAACGCTTTCTTGGTGGCTCATAGGAGACATCTCATGGTTCCTTCTTGTTTTCCCATAATTTTAATATTTATATATTATTTTAGATAATATTTAAATCTATGGCTATAAACAGCACAAAAACCACGCTTCTCACCCAAGAACAACGATCATTTGGAAATCTTTTTAAAACACTAGACCTTGTTACATAGTCTGTCTAAGGAGAGATACCATGAGGAAACAAAAACATGCAGCTATGATGTTAATTATCCTAGCCTTCCTTCTCTGTATGATTTGTGGTTGTAACGAACAGAACAACCCGTCCCCCACAGAATCACTCCAAGAACTTCTCGAAAAAACCCTCCTCATCGACTCGGTCTCCTACGCAGTAGAGATAGCAACACCCATGCTTGACACGACAACGACAGCCCAAGTATGGCAAAAAACACTGTATCTGAAACAACAGGAAACGACCGTTGCCGGCAACATATCAACCACTCAAACCATCATCAAACGCCCAGAAGGACTCTATCGTTACAACGAAGAGCAACAATCCTATGAGCAGGACCCACAAGCCATCCTACCTCAACCGACACTACAAGACATGGCAACGGATCTGCTGACCAACCAGACCCTCACGCGTCTAGGAATAGAAACCATCGACGGAAAAACCACCACCGTCATCCAATACAATCCAAAGGAGACAGGGAACTCAACGACCATGACACTCTGGATATGGAATGAAAACGCAGTCCCCCTCAAAGCAGAACATATCACGATTTATGAAGAAACTTCGATTATCACGCAATACACCTATACATCCTACTCATTTGAAGAAATCCCAGACAGTGTCTTTTACGTAGAATAAAACGAACCAGTTCATTCCTCTCATTGACCTATAATTCTGTACACCGACTGCGTTAAAAATGATTTGCACGAATTTTGCTTTGTATTATGAATTTTTATCTGCGATATCTCCAATAACCGGAAGCTTGTATTTTTCCATCTGATATGCTTTGACCATCAAGACAAGCCACAGGACAAAGACCAGCAACCAGAAAATCCAGCTGATCCAAGCCAAGAAATACAACCCAGAGCCATACGAAAACACACCAAAGAACCCACCGAAGATCCAAGCAAGAATCATCAACGGAAGAAACAATAGTATCGATTGCATCGCATGGAATCGGATGAACTTGTTCTTATCCTCGATAAAATAGAAAAACAGACCAGAGACCCAAAAGAACATATAGCACAGCATTGCCTCAAAATTTTCCTCCAACCCTAACGATGTCTTTGTCATACACCTGTATCGGCCTCATTGCTTATTAGTATTATTCCTTGTTCGCCCTAATCCTTCTGCTATACCTTGCGACAAACAAAGCTTATTAGAACAAAGAATGATACCGACAAAAAGAACGACAGACGTGTGTTGAAAACGCATCAACAAGAGGAGGAGCTATGGCACACTATTCAAAAGCAAAGATGTTCAACAGAAAAGCCGCCCGGAAAAAAAACCAGGCAGAAAAAATCCTGACGACCCTGCACATACAACCAGGACACACAATCGCAGACATCGGATCAGGCGGAGGATTCTTCTCAATGCTTTTCTCAAAACAGGTTGGTGCAAACGGAAAAGTCTATGCGGTCGATACCAACAAGGAGTTCCTTGAGTTCATCACCAGCCAAGCAGCCAAACAGAACATGACAAACATCACCACCGTACCCACAACAGAACACACAGTCCCACTGCCGACCAATTCCATCGACCTTGTCTTTGTTCGCAATGTGTACCATCATCTCGCAAACCGTATCATCTACTTCTCAGCAATAAAACAGTTGCTCACAGCACAGGGTCAAGTCGCAATCATTGAACATTTACCAAAAGGCTCTCGAATGAGTTTCCATAAACGATGCGGTCATAACGTACCAAGAGAAACTATCATAGAAGAAATGAACAAAGCAGGCTATCGGGTCTCTGCATCATTTGATTTTCTACCCACCCAATCCTTTACCATTTTCAGTCCAAACCTGTAAGAAACACACAGGATACGTCTATTGATAGGACGCCTCGTCTCTCTCAACTCACCGATGGTGACGAACAAGGTAAAAAACGATTTAAGCTGCCTACCAGTTCAGGGCATTTGTGAAAAAAAAACAACTTGGCGTTGCTACAATACTTCTCGCAAGCGTCATATGGTCGATAGAACCGATACTTGCAAAACTCTCTTACGAAACCTCTGATTTTCTCCAGACATCAGCTATACGAGCCATGGTTGCCGCACTGACCGCATTTCTCTACCTTTTCGTTACCAGGAAGTCCGCTTTCCGAGTGACCAAACAACATCTCTCCCCTCTGATCTACATCGCTCTTGTGGGTACATTGGTTGCTGACTTTATGTACTTCGTCGCCTTATCACAAATCCCGGTAATCAACGCAGTCATCATAGGCCATATGCAACCCATCTTCATCATCGCCTTTGGGTTTTTCCTGTTGAAATCAGATTCATTGACAAAGGTCGACTATCTGGGCATCTGCCTTCTCATCACCTCAGGGTTACTTGTCACCACCAGAACCACCGAAAACCTGCTGGCATTACGGTTCGGAACCCTAGGTGATCTTATCGTGCTGTCAGCGACCATCGCCTGGGCGACCTCTGCAATCGTGATGAAAAAATATCTCACCTCGCTGGATGCAGGGGCAATTACCTTTTATCGTTTTTTCTTCCCATCCCTTCTTTTCATCGCATATCTCGGGTTGACCTCTTCACTGTTCATCCCAAACATCTACCAGGTTTGCATCGGCGTCATCATCGGCATCGGCACAATCCTGTATTACGAAGGATTAAAACGCTTGAAAGCAGCACAGGTCTCCGGCCTTGAGCTGTCGACACCGTTCTTCGCAGCAATCCTGGCTTTCTTTTTCCTCGGGGAGCTTATCACAATTATGCAAATCACAGGGATTGGATTGCTCTTAATTGGTGTGTACCTCATATCAAAAAAAGAAATGTAAGATACCTTAGTAACCCCGTACTGTTTTTCGTATCGCCGCAGCAAAACCAAGAACATCCTCCGGCTTTGTCGTAAACGAACACATAAGCCGTACCTCACAAGTGCGTTCGTTGAACCGATGAAAATAATACTTTTTTTGTAGCTTTGTGATACAACGATTCGGAATGGTCACATAAACCATGTTCGTCTGCACCTTTTGGGTAATCCGCACCCCGTCAATGCCCTTAAGTTGATCTGCGAGGAGCTGTGCCATTGCATTAGCATGGAGAGCATTCTGCAACCACAAATCATCTTCAAGAAATGCTAAGAACTGCGCGGAGATGTAACGCATTTTACTGGTCAACTGCATCCCCTGCTTTCTTATGAACTCGAAGTTTTTTGCAAGATTTTTATCGAAAAACACGACTGCCTCCCCGTACATCATCCCGTTTTTTGTTCCGCCGAACGACAAGACATCGACCCCGGTGTTCCCTGAAACTTCGTACAGACCTGTTTTTAAAAACGCTGCCGCATTGCACAACCGGGCACCATCCATATGAAGTAACATCTCATGCTGATGAGCAAAATCAGCAAGTTTCTCAATCTCCTTTGGGCGATACACGGTCCCTCGCTCTGTCGCCTGAGTTATTGAAATCACATGAGGTTGAGCCATGTGAGGGTCATTTATTCCGATGAGATACGGTTCAATCAGATCAACCGTGAGTTTTCCATCAGGGGCGGGGATGTTGACAAGTTTACAGCCGATGTAACTCTCAGGACCACAGCACTCATGGACCGTGAGATGTGCGCTCTCCGCACAGAGAATGGAGTGGAATGAATCGGTGACGTTCCGTAAGCCAAGGATATTTGCAGCAGTTCCGTTATACACGAAGAAAATCTCGGTCTGTTTCCCAAAAATACCTCTAAGCTGTTCGATTGCTTTTCTGGTGTACTCATCATTCCCGTAGGCGATGACATAACCCTCGTTCACATTTTGAAGCGCAGAAAGAATCTTGGGATGAATCCCGGAATGATTATCGCTTCCAAACCCTGTAAACACGCTCATATATGCATCAAGTAGTATTTGTTATAAAAAATCTTCTATCGTAGTGCGGTAAGCTTGGATACAAAAATAAAAAAAAGAAAAAAGATTTCGTAAAAAAAATGAGTGTATTAGTAACAAATCATTTTTTTATTAAAATCTCTTTGGTCGATGTTTTTGATAACAATCCCTGCAATAAACAGGTTTGGTACCATTCGGTTTAAACGGAACTTCACATTCTTTCCCACAATCTGCACAGGTCGCTTTATGCATTTCTCGTGGTGCGCTCCCATAACGACCGCGTCCTTCTTCTCTATACATTCTTATTACATCCTTTTGTTTGGCTTGTATTGACCATACAGTATTTAAAGATATACCTCTCGGAAGTGTTGCCCGTAAATTATGTTTATCGGGAGAGAGTCCATAACGTTTTGTTGC
>CAZLDE010000120.1:0-5494 GCA_964558215.1 uncultured Thermoplasmatales archaeon | reverse complement strand
TTCCTTTTGCTTTTTTAATAGCGCAATATGAACAATGGCCAAGACACCCTTGACTGATCTGAACTACTATTTTATTATGATGATTCAATCCTTGTATCATACGGGTATAGTTCGTTTTCATTGTATGCGAGAATGGAAGAAAAAATCTTGAGAGAAGGAAGTTTGGATGATTTAAGATGTTTAGATCCTTTGATCCTTGAATAAGTATGTTTCGTGTTTCGCTATCACAGCAGGGATTCATTTGTTCGTATTTCTTTGTCTGAAAAAAGATTTTATCTAAAAGATGTTGATCGGTAAATGATACGGGGAGGACATCTAAGGATGATACTTTTTCATTGTCAATATTAACAAGGCATCCATATAGTATGATGTGTGAATTTGGTTTTTTTATGGCATGATAGGTTTGATAGAGAGTAACACTTTTTTCTCGGAGATCTTGGTGATATCCACAGGAGTTGATAATGATAAAATCTGCTCTTTGAACATTGGTTGTAATCGTATGACCATTTTCAAGCAGATAACGGTATATCATGGAGGAGCTGACGGTATTTAATTCGCATTGTTTATGGGCGCTGTCAAGTAAAACAGTGTATCCTTTCATAGTAACGCTCCATAGTGCATATTAAGCATTTTAATAATTTTACGAGCAAGATGTCAGGATTTAGCAGTGGAAATAATACTTATAATCTTGATCTGTGATTTCACTCATGTAATTCTGCCATTCTTGTGTTTTCGATTCTATGAACAATTCAGCACCATCACGACCGATTGCATCCGTCAGAACAGTGTCCTGTTTGAACTCCTCTAATGCCTCCATGAGGTTCGTTGGAAGCCGCTGGATGTGGTTGTCTTTTATTTCTTGTTCTGTCATTTTATAGATGTTTGTTGTGATTGGTTCATAGTTTATTTTTTTCGTTATACCATCCAGACCTGCATGGATGAAGGCTGCGAACAACAAATAAGGGTTTGCTGCTGGGTCTGCGTTTCGTACTTCGACATCTACGTTCTTTTTTGAGGGTATGCGGATGAGGCTGCTTCGATTATGCGGTGCCCAGGCAAGATAAATGGGTGCTTCGTAATGAGGGATTAGTCTTTTGTATGAGTTTAGGGTAGGATTGGCGATTGCAGCAATTCCTCTGGAGTGATTCAGGATCCCACCGATAAAGTACCGTGCGGTCTGGCTCAATCCAAATGGATCGTTTTCATCAGCAAACATATTCCTTTCTTTATCGAATAATGCGATATGTGCATGCAAACCGCTGCCCGCTTCATTGGAGAATGGTTTAGGCATAAATGTAATATCGAAATTAAACAGCGTTGCGATGTCTCGGGCAATATATTTGAAAAAACAACAGAAATCAGCTGCAGGGATCGCCAGAAGATCTGCTATCTCGATCTCATGCTGTGATTTTCCTGATTCATGATGATGATATTTTACCGGATATCCGGATTCCATCAGAGCATCGGATAGTTTTTTCCGATACTCCTTCGCATTATCAAGCGGTGGCGCAATAAAATAACCTTGATTTTCTTTAATTTCAGTAAACTTACTCTCGTTATGGTTGAATGCATAAAACTCGATCTCTGGGGAAACCATAATGCTGTCAAATCCGTGATTCTTTGCCGTATCCACTGCCCGCTCAAGGATATGGCGTGGTCCAGCACGATATGGGTTATAATCAACATCACAGAGGTTTGCCCTGATGAGTGCTTCACCTTCAAGATGCGGGAGAATCAAAAAAGTACTTGGATCAGGCACGGCAATCATATCTGAACGTTCAACCTTCCGGAACTTCACAGACGAACCATCAAACCGTGAGCCTTTCGTAAGAATATCATCCTTGAGAAAACGGACCGCAGGGACATGAAAGACCCGTAACCCTCCTAAAAGGTCTGTGAAATGAATCTGAATCCATCTGATATGACGGGTTTCTATTTCTTTTTTAATCTGCTGTTGGTTCATAGGGACATCAGAAACAGTACGTATTATAAATTTTTTATGGATATACATCTTTGAACCAAGGATGAAAAAAAACACAAAAAATTACTGGTAATGGGAATCAACGATGTTAGAACATAACAAAATATATCCTGTGGATTGTCTGGATGGGTTACCCAAGCTTCATGATGCCTCCATCGATGTGATTGTCACCTCTCCACCCTACAACATCGGGAAACCTTATAGGTCGTATAACGACTTCAGACCACGGGATGAATATTTGGATTGGATGGAAACGATTGCAACAAAATCCGTACAGAAGTTAAAAGATGATGGATCGTTTTTTCTGAACGTAGGAGGAAAACCATCAGACCCCTGGATTGCAATCGATATCGCAAACCGCTTCCGTAATCACTACACGCTGCAGAACACGATTCATTGGATTAAATCCATCGCGATACCCAAAGAAGATGCAGGCAAATACCCAACGATCATCGATGACATTGCTGTTGGACATTACCAGCCGGTCAATAGCAACCGATATCTCAGCAACTGCCATGAATACATCTTTCATTTCACAAAAACCGGGAACGTCCCGATTGATCAGCTAGCGGTTGGGGTGAAATACCAGGATAAAACAAATATCGGTCGATGGAAAAAAGCATCCCAGGATCTCCGTGGAAGAGGAAATACCTGGTTCATCCCCTATGAGACCGTTCAAAAGACACGATCCCACCCGACGATCTTTCCTGTGAAACTCCCTGAGATGTGTATCCAGTTCCATGGGATACGAAAAAACATGCTGGTGCTTGACCCGTTCATGGGCACGGGATCAACAGCGCTCGCCTGTCAAAAACTCAATGTTGATTTTATCGGTTTTGAAATCGATACAGGATACGTGACGATTGCAAGAAAGAATCTTGTACAACAAAAAAACAAGTAAAATCATCACAAAAAAATTTCTTTTTTCCATCATGTGGCTTTTAATACCTCTGGGGTATAGGGGGCGAGATGACTAAGAAGATTACCTCCTGGTTACATGACAGTTCCTACATAGCACCACTCTCGCCAGCCTGTCGCATGTGTGCAAAAGGAGAAAAAATGGTCGTTTTCGTCACCGGGCTTTGTTCGACGAAATGCTTCTATTGCCCCCTTAGCTTTCAAAAAGGTGGTAAAGATAGAATCTTTGCTGATGAATGGGAATTAGAAAACGAACACGATACAGAAAAACTGATCCGCGAAGCTGAATTAATCGATGCGACCGGCGCTGGGATCACCGGTGGGGATCCTCTTGTTGTCTGGCAACGTGTAAAAACATATATAACGTTGTTGAAAAAAACATTCGGGGAATCATTTCACATTCACCTGTATACCTCAGCGCTAAAAAATGCAGCTCATCTCGAAGACCTTTGTGCTGCGGGTCTTGACGAAATTAGATTTCACCCACTCCCACATACCTGGCAGAACATGGAAAAAAGTCCGATAAAAAAAACGATACAACACCTGACAGATTCATCGGCTGATATCGCCATTGAAATTCCTGTGTTACCAAAAAAAGAAAAAGAAATCGTCTCTCTTATTTCATGGGCTGATCACCAGGGTCTGCGATGGGTCAATCTCAATGAACTTGAATTCTCAGAGCGGAACTGCAATGACTTCCTCAGCCAAGGATACCAGGTGAAAAATTCGATATCAGCTGCTGTGAAAGGAAGCCAAGAGACCGCAAAAAAAATAATTACACAGGTACAAAAACAAAATCTGACAATCGGTGTCCATTATTGTTCTGTTTCATTCAAAGACGGTGTTCAACTCAAGAATCGTCTCATACGCCGGGCGCAGAACATCGCAACACCCTACGATGTTATTACCAAAGAAGGAACACTTATCAAAGGTATTATTTATCCTACCGATCATTCATTAGAGTCACTTCTGATTTTGTTACAAAAAAACAAAAAGATACCCTCACATCTTCTCCGTCTTGATTACGAGATGGAGCGTGTCGAGATAGCTGCTTGGATGCTAGAGAAAATCGGACCACGACTCAGCAGACAAGGGTATCGCTGTTTCATTATCGAGGAATATCCAACCGCGGATAGACTTGAGGTGGAACGAACACCAGTCCCTGCGCTGTGAAAAAGGTTTTTATATGGGGGCTACATTCCCACCTTACCATTTCCTCAGGAATGGAATCGATGAAAGCTCTGAAAGGAGGCTAAAAAAACATGCCGATGTATGTACGATTTCAAACATCAAAAGAACTGCAAGATTTAGCCTATGAATTGATAGAAAAGGCTCGAGATGGAGGAAAGCTCGGGAAAGGCGCAAATGAAGCAACAAAGTACGTCGAACGTGGCCAAGCAAAGATTGTCATTATGGCTGAAGACGTAACCCCTGAAGAGATTCTTGCGCATATGCCGATTCTCTGTGAAGAAAAGAATGTTCCCTATACCTATGTTCCCAGCAAAGAGGAACTTGGGAACGCCGCTGGTCTTGGTATACCAACAAGCGCAATAGCGATTGTCAATCCAGGGCGAGAAAAAGATCTTGTAGAAAATCTCATTAAAAAACTTGAATCCGTAAAGAAGCAGGGTTAAGAATATGGTCATCGAAGGAACCCCATGTGAAGTCGTTGAGGTCATCGAACGGACCGGGATGGCTGGTGAAGCATCTCAAGTCAAAGTCCGCGTCTTAGATGGGCGAGATAAAGGGAAAATCATCACACGCAATGTCATGGGGCCGGTTCGATTGGGTGATATTCTTATGTTAAGTGAGACCCAACGAGAAGCAAAGAAACTTGGTGGACCACGATAAGAGGGAGAGAAGCATGGTCGAAAAGAGAACGTGTTCATTCTGTGGGACCGATATCGAACCTGGAACAGGAAAATTGTTTGTGAAAAAGGACGGTACTGTCCTGCATTTTTGTAAAATGAAATGCCAGAAAAACATGTTAGATCTGGGTCGTATCCCGCGTAGGGTACAATGGACAAAAAGCTACTCAAAAAAATCATAAGTGGATAGAAAAAAATGCATATTGAGTTGCCATATGGAAAGGGGACAGTATCTCTTGATGTTCCTGATTCAAATCTTCTAGAAGTTGTTACACCAAAAGAATACATTCAGCCTCGACAACCAGAGTTGATGATTACAGAAGCGTTAGGTAACCCCTTTGGGACTGATCCACTTTCTAGGATGATCGGTCCGGGTGATACTGTCGCGATTGTCATTGATGATTATACACGACCATGTCCAACACAATTGTTGTTATCCCCGGTCCTTGAAGAGCTGAAAGCAGCTGGTGTAAATGATTTGGACATTATTATCATCATCGCGACTGGGACGCATGTCCCACCATCGGCAGAGGTGATAAAGGAACTTGTTGGGGACAAAATTTTCCGAAATTACATGATTATTTCCAACGATGCGGTGAATGGACAACATGTGACAATCGGCAGAACCAAACGAGGGAACGACATCGAGGTTCTTAAGGAATACATTGATGCTGATTTTAAGATACTCCTTGGTGATATTGAATATCATTATTTTGCTGGCTATGGT
>CAZLDE010000119.1:0-5506 GCA_964558215.1 uncultured Thermoplasmatales archaeon | reverse complement strand
GAGAATGAGAGTTTTTCTGCGTCAGTACGTAGAGTTGATTAGTTCGGTTAGGATTCTGTTCAAAGGAACGTTGATTTTATGGTGATAGCCGATGTTTGCAAGCTTGCCGTTAATTGAATCAATCTCTGTTTTTTTCTGTTGTTGGATGCTTTGCAGCATGGAAGAAGAGTTCTCTGCCGTATTCCTGATTACTTCTTTTGTTTTTTCTATCATTTCTCCTTCAGACACGGATATGCCTTCTGATGAAGCGATACAGCTTGATTCAATGCAGATATATTCAACCACCCGTTCCAGAAGGGGATTTTCAAGTAGATAACCGTTTTTACAGCCAAAAAACCCGGTCAGCGGATTGATGCTAGAGTTAATGATTGTCTTCATCCAGATTTCTTTCTTAATATCGTTGCTTGGTGTGGTATGAATCCCTGCATCATTGAAAAGTGACACAAGACGCAGGAGTCGTTTAGAAGAAGAGCCATTGAGTTCCCCAAGGATTGTTTTTCCGAAACCGGTATGGACGATTTCACCTGGTTTTGAAAAGAGAACTCCCTGTGTTGTGATACCAGCAAGAAGATGTTTTTTATTAATGAAACGTTCTATTTTTTCGATATTATCCAAACCGTTTTGGAGAGATAGCACTATTGTTTCATCGTTTATGCACTGACAAAGTTGACTTGCTGCTGTTTCAGTGTCATAGGATTTGACCGTGAGAAGAATAAGGTCTACTTGAAAGAAGATGTCTTTTATTGACTCTATTGCTGTTGTTTTTACAATTCTGTTGGTCTTTCCCGTGATAATTACACCTTTTTTCTGTATGGTGCTGATATGTGGTGTTCTCCCAACTAAAACAACAGTGTTTTTTTGTGCTAGCAACGCACCGAAGAGCGATCCCATCGCCCCTGCCCCAAAGACGACGATATTCATTGGATTATCCCTCTGTTTCTACATTGATGTTGTATCTCTTCTTCTGTCAGTGCAATCAATGGACTCAAAATTGGAATGACACTTTTTTTTTTAATTTCCTTGAGACGCAGAAGTGGATTATCTGGTTCATTCAAAGTATGACCTGTGACCAACGCATCGCATTGTTTCTCAGAACATATTTCTGACAATCGTTTGAAGAACTCCCCTTGTTTGGGATCCAGAGTGATGATTTCAGCATCTGTAAACCAATACCGCAGGAATGGAGAAATCGTCTGTTCATTTGAGACAGCTGTATTCACCATTAAAACATTGCATCCACGCCGCATAAGATACCAGGCTGCGAGTAACGAAATCGGATTTTCAATCAGGGCAGCAATAGTGCCCTGGGTCCCTGTGGGAAGACCACCGATCCCACGGATTTTTTCAATGAAAATATATGATTTTTCTTCTCTGATTTCTATAAAAAGCTCGATGACAGGAGCGTTCAAATCTACCTTTGCATGAGTCGTAGTGGCAATATCATTTCCAATTCGTATTGCGACATCCTGACTTGTAAATGGATGTGTGCCAATCCTTGTCGCTCGAATCGCAAAACTTTTCTCTTTTGTTAACACATTTTTCATCAGTTGTTGAGCGACTGTCGATATATCATCTAAAGACGCGGTTGTTTGAATTGCTGGACTGAAGGATACGATACCAAAGATTCGAGGTAATATTGTTTTGATTATTTCAATTTCATCTGTAATGAGAAAGATTCGTCCGCGCTGCATCATCACCGTATGTGATATGTTTTCCATTTGGAGGGCTTTTTTTATATTTCTTATCAGCATTGATTCGAAGTATTTACGAACATAGGTGCTCTTTAATGAAAGTTCTCCATATCGCACCACGATGACATCGTATTTCATTGGTTTTCAAAATAGCTTAGAGATACATTAAGTTTTCATTTTAGAAACATTTTAGATGGTGACAAAGAATATCATTGCGGATGATTCCGTTCATCGTCGAGCGCAAAGAATTAATCAGAGGATACTATTCACTTCCCCTGCGACAGACTATCATACAGAAACTCCGGATTGGAAAAGCGTTCTACTTGTTGTTAGTGTTTATCCCGATCAGTTTTTGTTTATATGTCTTCACGAAAGAGGAATTACTTATTTTTGTCACCTCCGTCTTAGCAATCGTGCCCCTTGCACGGATAATGGGATATTCTACAAAGGAGATTTCATTGCAAACAACCCCTTCCGTGAGTGGTCTTTTTTCAGCCACATTTGGTAACTCTATTGAGTTGATAATCGCTATTCTTTCGTTACGCGCTGGTTTGATACAGGTCGTGCAAGCATCCATTATCGGGAGTATCATCGGTAATATCTTACTGCTTGTTGGTCTGGGTATTTTTACTGGGGGTTTACGATATAAGACCCAACGATTCAACAATGAGACCATCGGTGTTTCATCTACTATGCTTATTATTGTAGTGGCAGGCTTAGCGATTCCTAGTGTCTATGACTTAATCAGACCAAATGATCCACAGATTACTCACCTTAGCATTGCGGTTGCTATCGTGATGGCTGTGATCTATCTTGCTGGTCTTGTGTTCTCCCTGCGGACGCATAAAGATCTCTTCGATGCCAGCGATGAAATTAAGGCTACTCGTGAGAGACCTACGATGAGCAGACGCCTTGCTGCGTTCATTCTTTTTCTTACGATTGTCGTCGTTACTTTCGAGTCGGAAATCCTTGTTGGAACAATAGAGCATGCGGCGCAAACCATTGGACTTTCACAGATATTCATAGGACTGGTGGTCATCGCGATTATTACCAATATCGCGGAGATGTCAACAGCAGTGCAATTTTCCATGAAAAACAAACTGGATGTCTCTATTGAGATTGGTCTGAGCGGTGCAATCCAGATAGCATTGTTCGTTATACCCATTCTTATGCTTGTCAGTGAGGTGTTTCATTTTGGTTTTTCCCTTGTTTTTTCCCCTTTTGAGATTCTCGCTGTTATTTTAGCGGTATTAATTGTTAATTATCTTTCTGCAGATGGGAGATGCAACTGGTTGGAAGGGGCGCAATTACTCAGCGTCTACCTTATTATCTCGATTGCTTTCTTTTTCATCGATTAAAAAAAATCAGGACTACCATTCGTCTTTAAAGACACTTTCAATGTTTTGAAGCCGATTATTGGTAGCAAAGGAAATATTCATCGGTGTCAGCGAGATGCTCTTATCATGCAATGCCTTGAGATCTGTTTTTTCCTCCATGTCTTTAAATTGAATCGGTGGGGTCTGATGGAGGAACGAATCACCGTTTCTATGGAATAATCTACCATATCTTGTTTTGAACAATGTCGTTATCTGAAGCGATGTCATCACGGTCGCATCAAAGGGGATATTCAGTGAAAAAAGATCGACCCCGTCGAAGACTTTATTCATGATAATCGTGGCGACTTTTGTGGTTATTTGTGCAGCGTTTTCGAACAAAGGATAATTTTTTGGATGATAAAAATCAGTTTTATTGTCCCTGATCGTTAACGGTATGGAGAGGGATGATGCAATTGCCCGTACTCCATCGATGGAACCTTCTATCGCTGCTCCTATCGTCCCTGAGCTTAACGTCCGTGCCCTTCCGATGTTCAACCCAATATTTATGCCCGAAAGAACAAGTTTCGGACGGGTTTCTACCAAATCGTACAATCCTATTTGTATACAATCAGCAGGGGTTCCATCAAGGAGAAACATGTCGACTCCTTGATAGCTTATTCTCTTGACTCTAAGCTTTTTTTTCGTTGTTATGGCTTTACCAATCCAACTTCTTCCACGATCAGGAGCGACAGCCGTTACCGAGTATTGTTTCGAAAGCTCTCTTATGAGAGGGACGAAACCTGCGGATGTGTATCCATCATCGTTTGTCACCAGGATGTCTGTCATTGGCATCGGAAAAAGCAGCAGATTAATGAATCTTTCCGGTGAGCGAATAGTCGAATATTTATATAGCAAGAATCAATAAGTGACACTTATATGATTGCAAAAACTGGTGATGGTTTTGATATCATCCTTGTGAGCGGGGAGTATTATGATGATCATCCGCTCTCACCAGTCGGTGTGATCGCACGGGTGCTTGATGCAAAAGGATATCGGGTTGGTATCATCGAGAAACCAGAAACAAAAGAACAGTTCACCTGCCTGGGAACACCCCGACTTTGTTTTGGGGTTACCTCTGGTTCCATCGATAGCATGGTTCATAATTATACTCCATTAAAACGAAAACGAATAGAAGATGAACATAGTGATGTGACAAAGTTACCTGATCGTGCCGTCATTTTTTATTGCAACAAGATTAAGCAATATTTTAAATCAAGTATCATTGTCATCGGTGGCATCGAGGCATCCTTACGACGATTTGCCCATTATGATTATTGGGATAACGGCATTCGTCGGAGCATCTTGCTTGATTCACGGGCAAACATCCTTGTCTATGGCAATGGGGAGAAACAGATTATTGAGATTGCTACACGACTAGAAAAAGGACAAGAGTTAGATGGAGTTGAGGGGACCTGTATTCTTCGGAAAACCCTTGATTCATCATTTGAGATTCTCCCGGCATTTACGGAAGTCGTCGCTGATAAAAAGAAATTCTGTGAAATGCAAATGATGTTTTCAAATAAGAAGAACCTCGCCCAGGAATACACAAACAGTTATGTTGTTCAATATAAATACCCGCAATATACAACTAAGGATCTGGATTGGATTTATTCTCTGGGATTCTCCCGGAAGATGCATCCGAAATCCTTGTTGAAGATGGGTAGGTTTTCTGTAATCATCCATCGTGGCTGTATCGGTGCATGTAATTTTTGCTCCCTTTCCCTTCATCAAGGTGATACGATCATCTCCCGCTCTGAAGAAAACATCTTAGTGGAAATCCGGCAGTTAACCAAACACCCTGGGTTTAAGGGATATATCGATGATCTTGTCGGTCCCTCATCAAACATGTATGCTATGGTATGTATGAAACCATCCTTGCAATCTTCATCCTGCCAAGGACGATGCATCGAGTGTTCCCAGCTGGATAAAAGCCATACGCGTCTTATTGCTTTGTTGCGTAAAGCTCGTCAGATCAATGGTGTAAAAAAAATCTTCATCCGCAGTGGCATCCGGTATGACTTGGCAATGGAAAGTAAGGAATACATCAATGAAATCTCCAAGCATCATATCTCCGGGTGTCTGAAAATCGCTCCAGAGCATTTCTCAAACAAGGTCGTGTCTTTGATGGGTAAGAATAATTCTCGTTTTGATGAGTTCCTCATGTACTTCGCTGCAATCAATAATCAACGAAAGCAAGCCTTGCGGTACTATTTTATGATAGGACATCCTGGTGATAGTCTCAACGAGGTATTGTTCCTTCGAGATATTATCAAACAAAAACACTTGGAGAATATTGAGCAATTTCAGTTATTCACCCCGACTCCGATGACTGTCTCGTCTTGTATGTATTGGACCGGATTAGATCCGTTCACCGGAAAAAAAATCGATGTCGTCTAGGATTATAATACAAAGAAAAAGCTGAAACGTATTATGCTGACG
>CAZLDE010000118.1:0-5524 GCA_964558215.1 uncultured Thermoplasmatales archaeon | reverse complement strand
AATAGTTGTTATAACGTTTACGAAATTCTCTATTAGAGCGTTTTCATCTTCTTTCCCATTTGAATACAGATCATATAAATATACCTAGGAAAAAAGAAATCCACGGACCTGGCGGAATTCTAACAAGAAAACAGTAATAACAGAACATAGAGATAATGAGAATCTTGAATAAACAGTAATACTATTCCCTATGTATGATTGAATATCTTTCAGAAAAAGAAATCTGGGAGATAAATCGCCTTTCACTTGAACTTACCAAGGAAGGGGACCAATTTCAAGTGGTTCAACCTGATGATATCAGATATATCATTCATTTTGTTTCTACGCGATTTGGTAAAAATATTTACAAAAAGGCATTAGCTTATTGTGTATCATTAATCGTGTTACATCCTTTTCGGAATGGAAATCATCGTACATCCTTATTATGTGCAGAGCGCTTTCTTCAGAAAAATCTCTATCGTCCAATTGCGACTGATGTTGAACGGATACATCTTGAAAAACAACGATTGGAATATGAAGAAAAACACGAACTCCATAGAGAGTTTTTCCGGATTACCAATATAGAAAATAACAAGGAACGTGAAAGGGAGATAGAAAAACTCATGAAAACACCCTATGGAAAAACTATAGGAGATTGGTTAAAAAAATATACACTTAATGAGCCTTAGCACAGAATTTAATGTACTCTGATCGTTCCTGAACAAACTCTTTGATTTCTTTTTTCTCTTTCGCTGTCATAGATAGGATTACTTATGAGGGTAACCAATATATAAGAGTTGTGTTGGATTATTTAAGAATGTGTTTTTATCTCACTATGAACGGACCTGGCGGGATTAAGGTTTTCTCTCCCCCTGTTGAAAATTTTAATAAACATCTATTTTTATGGTTTATCAATTCGCCGACATTACTCTTTCTTATTTTTTTATTGCACTACAATATCCAAGGAGGTGTAACTAATGGAAGATACAAAACGCTGGAAGTTTTGCCATTTTCTATACCACAACCTCGATATTATGGTTGTAAGCGAATCAGACCTGGATGAGTTATTTGATGTAGTTTAGCAGTCATTGCTTAATTATGGGTATTATATGATTGAAACCTCGAATGGGTTTATGGCAAAGTGAATAGACACGTAATATGAGGGAAGTTGTAATTATGAAAGCCATAAAAGATATTGATAAACATGAGTGCATACTGAGCGATGTCATATTTTATAAAGGGTGAAAAATCGAGTTTGCATTCCGAGAAAGAGGCGGGGAAAAATCAAAATATTTTTGGTTCTTTTCTTTGTTGTCGAAGATGTATTTTTAGCCGCGGAATTAGTCTAATTTCGAACGCAAGATTCTTTCGTAAAAAGTGTGAATCAATTTCTAAGTGGAACCCGACACCGTTAGGAGGTTTAAGTATATTGATTGTGAGACTATTATGACCTAAAATTGAGACCTGACGCTGGGGTTCTATTTTGCATATGCCCCGCAAATTCGTTGTTTCATTGCCGTCATTGTAGAATCCTTCGATTACACCTGGTGCTTCACAGATTGTGTTGCTAACCCAATACTTACCTTTAGGAATTCTGTTCGTCCATTCTCGAGGTTCAGTCGTCATTTTACATTGCAAAGAAATTTGTTCGTTTCCTTTCTTGGCCATCAAACATATTTCTGAGGGATAGACGAAATCTTGATGTTTTGCCATGCAGACTTTCGGATAAGAAAAAGTAATTTCGGAGAACTCTGTGTAATACTTACCGTCTTTTGTGAGAATCAACGATCCAAACGCGGGTCCTCTCATCATCCAGAATAATGCATTACCGTAGAACAACGTCCACTTGTTCTCAAAGACAGCCCATATCCAGTCATTTCCGAAAGGACTGTTCTCGGTAGCAAATATGATAGATGAAGGAATAGTTATTCGTCTGCCATGTAAAAACCATTGAATTAATCGTGAGTATAAAGAGAACGTTTTTTTCAGATCACGAAATCGGCGGTTCTGAGTGACATATGAGAAGTTACCCCAAACATGTTCATAGTAGCCTCGACCGGTTATATCATAGACATCACTCTGTATTTTGATGTTTCCCGAGATAGTTCCTAGAGGAATGAATCCATAACGATAGTATCCAAGACCCATCGGAATCCAGCCTTTTGTTGCTTCTTGTGCAACCCAATATGGCTTGGCAGTCGCGTGGAATGAGAGAGATAATTCTATTTTATGATCTCCATCTTTGAAATGCATTCTATAGTCTGGGTAGCTTCCTTCGATGAACGAATCTTGGTATGAGAAACGCTTACCCTTTGTCTCCAGATGGTTGGATAGATCTCGAGAACAAAAAGGGATGATTCGTTGTTTTTCCAAATCAAAGAGGGTAATATTAATGACCGACGCCTTTTTCCCAGTAGACTTATCAAGTGATTGTGAAAGAACTGCCTTGAGGCACCAGTTTCTAGTATCGTTAGTAGTAAAAAAAGATTCGATACACCACCATTCAAGCTCGCTGTTTAGATGAGCCTGTTCATCAGTTGAAGTCCAGGTAGTAGCTGTCAGTTTGGAGTCTTGCATCTTAACCATAGCGGGCCACATTCTTTTTAGGGAACTTTTTTGTGGGAATGGGCGTATTGAGAAATGCACAGAGAGGTTCCCATGAATCCCCTTCGATGATGTTGAGGACCAAGATTTTGTTAGGGCGATCTTTGAAATAATCGAGGATTTCAGTGTTGCGTCTTGAATACTCTCGCATTTTTTGCTTGAGCTCCTCCTCAGTTGTGGTTTGAAAATACGATCCAGTGTAGAAGTTTTCATAGCTGGCAGCAAGAGAATTTGGATCTCGAATAGTCAAGATGAAATGAGCATCCGGAAATTCTGCATCTAGGGCCTTGTAGAGATTGTCGTATCCCATAGGAAAATCAACGTAAGCATCGTATTTGTGTTTCTTTATTTCTTCTATATATGAATGCCAGTTCTCCTTTCGTAGTGATTCAATCTTATGACGAAATGAGTTGCGGTCATGCTCAATCAGGTCTTCAATCTTGAACATCCTGACGGTACGGTATCCCAGAATATCTAACGCTTTGGCTAATGATTTGGTTCCCGTCTTTGCATAACCGATGCAAAAAACCTTTTTTTCCTGGGGTTTTTTTCGGAGTATCGTATAACGATGATGGATGCGAAAGTAGAGTCGTGAGTGATGCATGCAAAAATGCAGGATCCTCCACTGCCAGGGATTCATTACGGTTGTTAAGCAGGATTCTCTTTTTAAGGAATATGGTTCAATTATAATAAGGGCTTTTCCGAAAGGTTCAAATCCCAATAAAACTTCGATACATATCACGATAATGAAAATAGAGTCATCAACGAAGAAAAATCAGCATAATGATGGTATTCATCCATCGTTACTAGCTTTGCCGTTGTGGAATGCCTCTGGTCAACCGACAGGTTTCCAAAAGAGCATCGAGAAGTTGACAGATATCTCCTGTGCCACCCTGCCTCGTTTTTTACGAAAACCACTTTTCCATATCACTGATATTTGCACTATTTATTCGACACGAGGGTTTCAGCTTTTCAATCAGATTCTGTTACCAGGGACGATACTCCAGGGACATGAGCGATATTCGTATGAAAATCTGAAAATCCTATATTTTGGAGTGAATGAATATGATCCTTATATAGCGGGATTGATGTTCCGTGGACCATTTCAGACAGAATTTTTTGATAAGATGCCTCTTGTAAAAATACCAAGTCAAATAGAAAAATTGGACTCGTCGATAAGTGCCGTCTTGGTCAAATGTGATTTGTTTTATTCGCACTTCTTTGAACAACGCGGTTTTACAATCATCCCTGAATGGGTTGGAATGACGATTAATCTGGAACCCTCATTAGAGATGATTCTCAGTTGTTTCTCAAAAACAGTGAAGGAAGACATCCGACGCTTTCAACGTCATGGGTACTCATATGACATCATGAACGATGATGCATCGTTAAATTTGTTTTACCATAAAATGTATTTGCCGTTTATCAAAATGCGTCATCAACACAAGGCAATACTCGTCAGTCGAGCCACGATGAAACATCTGTTGGAAACAGGGTCAAATCTGATGATGATCAAACGTGATGGAGAATATATTTCTGGGTTAATCTTCAATATTGAAAAAGGGACCCTTCAAACAAAATTTATGGGTATAAAAGAGGGGAAGACTCACTTTCGGCGAGAGGGTGTAGGGGCTTCTATCATCTATTTTTCTCTTGAATGGGCGAAAGAACATGGTGCTACCAACTTTAATATGGGCTCAGCAAAACCGTTTCTCAATGATGGCCTCTTTCGTTATAAAATGAAGTGGGCACCTAAAATCCGTCAAGCTGACAAACTGTATTTTCATGATCATTTCTCCCTTAAAATACTCCAAGAGAATAAAGGAATCAATACTTACCTCGAACGAAATCCATTTCTCTTACTTAAGAATGGTACTCTAAAGGGAATCGAGAATATGAGACCGTTAGAACCAATGAAGGACTCTTTGGCGCCATAGGGAACAATCTTTGCATAGATCAATGTTTTTGTATTGTTTCTGACCGATTTGTTTTCGTAGCTTATTGTATTTTTCACTGTTCCAAATTTCTTTTATCGAGGCGGTCTTTATATTCCCTACAATCATCTTCCGCGCGTAATCCTCGGTGCAGAGCAGGACATCTCCATTACTTGTTATATGAAAGGCGACATATGGTTTTGGACAAATCGTGACTAAGTGACGGACCATCCCATATTGGAATCTATCCCATACTCCAAAACGACTTCGATTCGCGGATAGCTCTTCATAATCTGGAAGCTGACCTGATCGATTCGAGAGATGATTAACCATGACTGCACCAACTCGACTTGACCAATATCTTTTAAACGCCTCGAATTCGCTAACGTTTGATTTTTGCAGAACATACTCTACGGCAACATGCGTATTATCGAATTTAGATTGGAGGAGTTCTTCTAGGTTTTTCTGAACGGTATTAAAATCAAGTCCTGTACGAATTTTTTCATAGGTCTGTTTTGAGTACGCATCGAGGCTAATGCTGATAAAATCAATACGACTTTGAATCACCTTTTCAAGAGTATCTTTCGTTAACAAGCTTCCGTTTGTTAAGATACCAACCGAGAGGTTACCGTTATTGTGATCTTGAACAAACCGGACTTTTTCCCATAGCCGTGAATCCGTTAGTGGTTCATTTTGTAAGTATAACAGAATCAGTGTCTTCTTTCTCGCTTCTCTCTCCACTTCTAAAATGATTCGTTGGAATACCTCATCTTCCATCAATTCTTTTGGTCGGTTTTTATTCCTTGTATTTGGACACATTTGGCAAGAGCTATTACATGAATTCGAGGTTTGAATCTGAAGTATTGGAGGAAATGGCCGCACATTTTTACGACATCGATATCCGACGACACTAACAAAATGTTTCAGGTTATAATCAGCAATAAACTTTTTCGCATACTTCATTTATGAGGGATTATCCATTTGCATTAAAAACTTTCTTTCAATAT
>CAZLDE010000117.1:0-5634 GCA_964558215.1 uncultured Thermoplasmatales archaeon | reverse complement strand
TTTTGTTTGTATTCTTGGATTTTCTCGCCATAGGCACGAAGGTCTGCGATGATGTCTTTGAGTGTTCGACTGGTGATCTTCAACCGTGAGAGGAGTTCCACATCAAGCTCGTGGGAGGGGATGAGGGCATCGTTTTTATCAGGGTTGATTTTTCTGATGCCACCCTCAAGCATGCCATACACATAGGTGTCACGCAGGACGGTTACGACATCGAGGAGTTCTTTGCAGAACGCACTGACCGAGATGCGCCCATCTGCAAGAGATGGGTTTCCGAACTGTTCTGCCTCCATAAGGCAGCTGGTCAGCATCCAGGTGCTTAGCTCTGCTGAGAATAATTCTCTAAGATAATCTGGAAGGTTATGTGCCTCGTCGATAATAAGAATCACATCCTCCTCTGCTATAGCGAGCCAGTCGAAGAGCTTGACGCGGATGGATTTGTCAAACACGTAGACGTAAGGGACGACGACGACAATGGCATCGTGGATGATAAGTTTATTAATCTCGTATGGGCAGATCCCTTGTTTTTCACACGTTTCGATGAACTCTTCTGCAGTCGGAAGGGTTCTTTGGGCTTGTTCCATGAGGGTTTGAACGTGTTCTTTGTCCCCCAGGTAGTTCCTGTAGTATCGACATCCTTTTTTTCTCTCTGAGACTGCGAGTTTTTTTTGATGGGAGCAGAACCGTGAGAGCTCCTCGGAGTTCCCGTTCTGAATCTCCGGGTCTTCCCGGGCAAGCAGGCACATGTTTCCTCGCCCTTGCATCCCGACCCCGTAGATGCGAGTGTCGTTTGTTTTCTTTTTTATCTCACGGAGTTCATGGATGACCTGCTGCTGTTGCGCATTGGTTCGTGTCGTGTAGATTATCCTTTTGTTGTGCTCCAATGCATAGGATAGTGCAGCAGCAAGGACACAGATGGTCTTACCTGACCCTGTCCCCGACTCGAAGACAAACTGTTGTCCTTTAGTTACTGCATTGGTGATTTCCTGTATGATTTCTTCTTGGTTTTTACGTGGTACGTAAGGGAATAACTCCGCCATCCATCCTGCGAATAGAGTTTGCAGTACATAGAGTTGTTGGAGCGTTGATGCATGAAGTTTTATAGGGATACACAATCTATGAAAAGAAGATGCGATCGACACCCTTTGAGAGAATAACTAATCGGCTATCAACGGATCTTCCTGCGGAATTGCTACAGAAACTCCCTGATAAATGGGAAAAGATCGGCTCTGTGGTGACAATCAGATTACCTATGGAATTGCAGAAGTATCAGCAGATGATCGGTCAGGTCTACGCTGAGGTGCTTGGTTGTCGTTCTACGTTAAATGACCAGGGTGGTATTTCAGGGGTGTACCGGGAGCCACAGGTGGAAGTGATTTTTGGTTCTTCAGAAACAGAAACGATCCATATTGAGAACGGGATCCGCTATAAACTTGATCCTCGCAAGATCATGTTCTCATCGGGGAATCTTAAGGAGCGACAACGAATGGCGACGATCTCAAAGAACACTGAAATCGTAGTTGACATGTTCGCCGGAATCGGCTATTTTACCTTACCTCTTGCAGTGTATAGTCAACCGCAGAGGATTTTTGCCTGTGAGATAAACCCTGTTGCGTATCGGTATCTCTGTGAGAATGTGGTGTTGAACAATGTCAATGGCATTGTTGAACCATTGCTTGGTGATAATCGACGTGTTGCTCCGAAGGATTGTGCGGACCGGGTGATTCTTGGGTATCTGTATAACCCTGAGGTGTTCGTGTCGGTCGCGTTGTCCTGTCTGCGTAATCAGACGGGGATGCTTCATTATCATGCACGTGTGCCTTTTGAGGTGATTCCCAAGCAGCCCTTGGCTCAGTTAGAAGACGCTGTGATGCGGTGTCATCGATCTGTTGAGTTGGTACACACCGAGGTGGTGAAATCTTATGCTCCTGGTATCAATCATGTGGTCCTTGATGTGAGGATTGTGCCATGACTCCGTCGATTAAGCTTGTGGTGTTCCATGCCAATGAAGACGACCCGAAGAAGTGTACGGCAAAGAAACTGCATCGGTTCGGATATGCGGTTCTTCAGAAAAGCCGACGACGACTGCCGTCTCATGCGGTGTTATTAAACCCGTTTGCAGAGAAGAGTCTTTCAAGGGAGGATTTATCGGTCGCTGTACAATATGGGTTGGTTGTGTTGGATTGTTCCTGGAAAACTGCGGAGCAAACCTTTCAGGTTCTTGAGACAACGATGGTTTCTCGTGCGCTGCCGTTTGTGGTTGCTGCCAACCCGGTGAATTATGGGAAGCCCTTTCAATTAAGTACTCTTGAGGCGTTTGCTGCAGCGTTGTATATCTTAGGGGAGGTTGCGCAAGCTACAGAGATCCTTCGGATTTATACCTGGGGTCATCGGTTCTTAGAGTTGAATCAGGAGCCTTTGGAGGAATATCGGGGAGCGCAGACGAGTGCCGAGGTCATCCGGATCATGAAAAAATATATATAAAAGGATATTCAAAAAAATATATAAGATATTTCAGTATGTTTAAGTAACCAAAGGAAATGTCTAAAAAAAAGAGGAAGATGGTATGAAACAATCACTAGAGTCATTCTTCAATCCAAAAAGCATCGCGGTCGTCGGAGCTTCAAAAAACCCGACAAAAATCGGACATGCCTCATTAAAAAACATCCTTATCTCAGATTATCCCTGTAAACTCTACCCAGTCAACCCAAAAGAAGACGAAATCCTTGGCTTGAAATGTTACAAGAAACTAATGGACATCCCAGGGCTTGTCGACCTGGCAATGATCGCAGTACCTGAACCAAGAGTCCTGCAAATCGTCAAAGATTGTGTCGAAAAAAAAATCAAATGGGTTATCATCATCACCTCCGGATTCTCCGAAATCGGAAACCACAACGCAGAAGAAGCCATAAAAAAGCTGATACACGGAACCGGAATCAGAATACTTGGACCAAACACCATGGGCTACAAGAACGCATCAGACAACCTTGACGTCTCCTTTGTCTTCGGCATGCCCCGAAAAGGAAACCTCGCACTCATCAGCCAAAGCGGAGCCCTTGGCATGGGGATGATCTACCTCGCAAACAACGAATTCGTCGGACTGTCAAAAATCATCGGCGTGGGAAACAAACTTGACATCGATGACGACGACCTTGTCGACTACTTCAGCACAGACCCAGAAACAAAAGTCATCGGACTCTATATAGAGGGTATCAGACACGGAAGAGACTTCATGAACAGCATTAAAGCTTGCGACAAACCCATCCTTGTGGTCAAAGCAGGTAGAAGCGCTGCTGGTGCTCGAGCAACTGCATCCCACACGGGTTCAATGGCAGGAAGCGACGCGTTGTACAGTGCGGCGATCAAACAAGCAGGTGGGATCCGTTGTCGAGATCTAGTAGAACTCTTCGACATGGCCAGAGCCCTTGCTGGACAACCTGCAGCCAAAGGCAACAGAATCGGAATCATCACGAACGGAGGCGGACTGGGGATCCTCCTGACCGATGCCTGTGAAGCAAACGGCCTGACCGTCCCAAAACTATCTCAAAAAACCTTTCAAAAAATCGAAAAAATCGTACCCGGTCTTGTCAAACCAAACAACCCTGTCGACCTTGTCGCAGATGCCGGGTTTTACCGTTACTGGGCTTCGACCCGCGCGCTCCTCGAAGACGAAAACATCGACGGCATCATCGTCGCATCAGTGCACGCAGGGTACGCACGACCACGAGAATACACTGGAGCAATCCTAAAAATGATCCATCAGCAGAAACTGCATCATGAGTATGCCAAACCAATCCTTGGCTGCTGGGTAGGTGGAAAAGAATTCGAAGACCTTGTCCTAGACCTCAAAGCAGTAGGCGTCCCCATCTACCCTTCATCATGGAGGGCAGCACGAGCCATGCTTGCGTTATCATTAGAAGGCGAACGGCTCAAGCGGGAACAGAAGCTTTAATCGATCCAATCAACCCCGAGAATCTTTTTCCAATCCGTCTTCTTATTTTTCCATCGTTCGATTGTATCCTTAGACAAACAATTCTGACACAAACCAACCATTGTAAAATAACATGAACTGCACACCGAGTTACCACATTTGATACAGACGGATCTAGCAGGATGCAGCCGACAAATCTCGCATTTTCCCTTTGGTTTCTTATCCTTTAAATGCTCTTGGACCGTCTTTGAGATGTCAGCTTGTTCCTCAGCAGAAACCCATTGTCTCAACGCCTTATTCATCGTCACAGTTGCGGTTTTCTGAGACTTCTCTTTTAAAGACGTATCTGATTCATTCATACTCCCACCAAACCATACAATAGAAAAGAATCTCATCAAACTTTAATATTTTTTGTATGCCTCTGTTTCGCTTTCCTGAAAAGCACATTTGCACTGATATGAATAAAGGGTGTCACAACGAGAAGGACGACGATATGCCAAAAACCAAGGTTTTCGAAAAACCACTGTTCAGATGTACCTTGTAACAGAAAAATCACTTCGCTTATCAATAAGCTTAGCCCAAGTGCCCCAAGCAGGAAGTCGAGCTGATCGAACGGAACCCAGTCCTGACCACGGTCTTTACCGATACGCCGTTTGAAGAAGCTTTCGATAACATCCCCAAGCAACGCTCCAAAGCAAAGGGAAAAAAGAATCGGAATCATGAACGGAAACCCTTCAAAGTTTGTCAAACCAAGAAACGTATAATCACTTTCGGAGAGATAGGTTGCACCAACAGCAAGTCCAAAACCAGCAGTCATCCCAAGAAAGGTCCCTGACAACAACCCTCGCCAGGTTTTCCCATCACCAAGGATTCGCCGTCCATCTTTCCACGATTTCCCAAAATCAATCGGGATCCCCCCACCGACAATCACTGCACTTGCATTGGCAACATAGATAGGGATGACTATCCAGAACGCCTGTAGAATAATTATGTACTCCATTACGAGCGGAATAAGTCAGCAGCTTAAAACAATTGTGAAAAAAAATTATGTGCTCTGAGGCTTCGGTTGGGTCCGAGTGATTTTTAATCCGGTGTACTGGAATTTATTAGATCGTTTTACTAACGCTTTTAGTGCCGTGTTCGAGATGCCGAATTTCTCCGAGACCTTATTTGCGAATGTGCCGGTGTCACCGATGAAGTCATAGATGTCTTCTTCGAGTTTCTTGAACTGGAAGTCATTTAACGAAGAGACGTTGAAAATCTCACTAATTTCGTTGACTGGACAGGAGATGTTGATATTAAAAAGCGAGTAAAAAGACCGGTACATCTTCTGAGGTTTGCCATCAATCCCATCCTCCGGTGTCGTCCATTTCGTTTCAGCAAGTTTCATTTTGTCAAAGAACTCAAGGGCCTGTTGCCCGTCCTCACCAAACTTGTCAAGAATAAGGCTGCATGGGATCCAATCTTTTGAAATCTCCATAAAAACTTCTTTTTTTGTGGGAGAATCAAATGCCCGTATGATAGAGACCAAATCAGTTGAATCATTGATTACTTTTGTTCGTATCATTTGATGATAACCTATTTAAATAATAGGTACCCACCAACAGCTTCTCTTATATTTATACTTTTTGTATTTTGATAAAATTATTAAAAATAATTTTTAAAAATTTATTCTCTCCTTATTTACATAAAAATATAAACCCTGT
>CAZLDE010000116.1:0-5637 GCA_964558215.1 uncultured Thermoplasmatales archaeon | reverse complement strand
TGTTTTGTGTCTTTTTGGTTTTATATCAGACCAATACGAGAGTTTTCATCGCAAGTAATGTATTTATAATGGAAGAGTGTTATAAAATCATAGAGGGACGGAAAACCATGGGAACAAATCATTATGAAAGATGGTTGACGGTTGGTATCATTCTCCTGTTCATTGGAGCCGGTATTCTTCCAGCTCTTGCACAGGATATGGAGAAACCATCATTACCAGGATCAAGAGGAGGTTGGTTGTATGTTGGTGGGAATGGACCAGGGAACTATACGAAGATCCAGGATGCGATAGACGCGGCTTTAGTTGGAGACACGGTGTTTGTGTTAGATGATTTATCTCCCTATTATGAGGACATTACTATTTCAAAATCTATCTCACTTGTGGGGGAGGACAGAAAGACGACCGTCATCGATGGTCAGGCTACACCCAGGTTTGAAATAAATGGGGAAAATATCGTCATAAAGAATATCACAATTCAGCAAGGTAACATCAATATTTTGGGTAGTGATATTTTAATCCAAAATGTAATCATTCCTAGGGCTTCTGATACTGCCATTTATTTGTATCATTGTAATAAAATAAAGATATTGGATAGTGTTATACGAGAGAGTACCTATGGAGTTTTTTTATTTCAGTGTCAAGGTATTGATATCCAAGGTAATAATTTTATTGACAACTATTACGATGGGAGTTTTATAGTAGGAAAGCTCCCTATGTTTAATCGATGGTCTCGTAACTATTGGGATGATTGGGATGGCACTGGACCATATGTAATTCGTGGTAAAAGATATTTTATACGATGGTTTAACTTCGATTGGCACCCCGCACAAGAACCCTATGACATCTGAGGATAAATCAAATAAAAGACATATGAGTAAAATAACTGGTTTCGTTGTTTCTATTATTTTTTTAATTCGACGGTATCTGTATTCATCAAACGTAGGACAAGAAGCCAAAAAAGAAAGAAAATCATTCTGTAATTATTAGAAAAAAAAGGAATACAAAAAGAATTTTCATTGCTTTGTTATGGCTCAAGAATGACCTTGATAGAATCCTTAGCGTTGGCGACAAGCTGAAAACCTTCCGCTGCCTTTGAAAGAGGTAGTTTATGGGAGATCATGTCGACAACAGGGACTTCCTTTGAATGAATCAGATCAATTGCTTCTTCTATGTCCCGTGGGCTTCCCGCATAGGTCGACACCATGGTGACCTGCTTGTTCCACAGTTCAAAGAGTGGGAAGGGGATATCGACCCCAGGCTCGGTCGGCGCGAAGAACAGCAGAGTACCTCCGCTCTCCACTGAGTGTACTGCTTGCTGCACCGCGGGCAAGGCACCTGTGCAGAGGACTACAAGATCAGCAAGTCTGCCGTCATTCTGTTTCCTGACTGCCTCAGGCACATTTTCTTTTGCATGGATGACACCATCAGCACCGTATTTCTTCGCCGCGTTCAACCGGTACTGCTCGATATCGGTCGCAAGGATCTTCCCAGCCTTCCATGCCTTAGCAAGTTTAATGTGAAGCAACCCTGAAATACCACTGCCGATCACAAGGACGGTCTGCCCAGGTTTCATTTTTGCTGTCCGTAACCCACGAACGACGCAGGCGAGAGGTTCGATGAACACACCCTCATCATAGGACAGCTCCTTCGGAAGGACAAACACCCCGCGGTCGACGTTAATCTCCGGGACCCTGAGATACTCCGCAAACCCTCCAGGGAAAAAATTCGTCGAATGAAGGGTATGACACAAGGTGTGTTGATTGTTCAAACAAAACCGACAGCTGTTACAGGGGACATGATGGGAGACGAACACGCGGTCACCGACCTTGTATTTCTTCACCTTCTTGCCGACTTCGACGACATCACCAGTGATCTCATGGCCAAGGACTTTGGGTGCCTTCTTAATCCGATACCACTCCATGACGTCACTGCCGCAGATGCCGCTTGCTTTCACTTTCACCAGCAGTTCATTCTCACCGATTGTTGGAACCGGCATCTCCTCGATACGCACGTCATCATTTTTGTAGTACATCGCGACATTCATTGTTTTCATAGGATTCAATTCTCGTTATAATCAAGTGTTTAATAGATTTTATTGCCTGAATTGTATCACAGGAAGCAAGGCTTATTATCACGAAGCTGTTACGATATCTTGAAGTGGAGTGAGGAGCCTATGGGGCTGTTTGGACCAGAAAAGATCCTGTTGCAAATAGAGAAATTTGATTATAAACCTGGGGAGATCATCAAAGGGACCGTTAAACTGCAACTGAAAAAACCACTCAATGCCCGTAAGTTAGAGGTCGGTCTTATTGGAAGGAAGATTGAACAGCAAAGTGGCATCCGAATAGGGATGTCTCCTGGTTCCCCTAAAACCGGATATCAGAAGACAACACAATACAGCACGGTGTACGATTTTCAGATACCTCTGAGTGGAGAACAAGAGTACCTGGAAGGCATGTATCCCTTCGAGATAAAGATACCTGAAAACATCCTGCAGGACAACATCTCATCACAAGGAAATGTCGCAGCTGCTGTCAACGTGCTAAAGACAATAAGTGGTGTTTCCTCCCGTGTTGAATGGATGGTTGTCGCCCGTCTTGACGTACCTCTGAAACTGGATGTCAGCACGTCGCAGAAGATAGTTCTCTCATAAACGAAAGAAGTAAAAGGGAGTGATTGTTTATTGGAGCACGCTATGGCAATCAAAGCAATCAAACTTAAATCCATTGAAGCACGACGCTACGTCGAGCCAGATGAGAAACCAAGACAGATCCGTATCGACCATAACAGCCAGATCACTCAGGTCATGATCAGCCAGGAGAACCATCTCACAATTGAGTTCCAATATACTTCAAGCTATGGACCTATTGGTATGATAAAACTCGATGGCACGATCCTTTGTGAGGAACCTGAGGCAAAACAGTTAGCCAAAGAGTGGCAAACCACAAGGAAAATGCCTGACCAGTTTGCAAGCACGATTCATACGGCTATCATGCATACCTGTGTTCCTGAGGCGGTTGGCATCGCAAAGGACCTTGGCTTACCGCCACCAATCCCGCTTCCACAGGTCCGGCTTGGTACTGACCCGAAGAAAGGGCAAAGCCAGGGTGGTATCGAAGTCGCCTGATCGACCTTTTTCTATGGTACTTTTAAATAAAACAAAAGGATACTCTGCATGATGAAAACCGTTGTCGTGTCGATAGGAGGTTCTGTTGTTCTTTCTGATGAGGCGGACGCGGTCTTCCTGATTAACCTTACTGCTCTTTTCAAAAAGATAAGTGATGAGTGCAAACTTTTTGTCATCGTGGGTGGAGGAAAAATCGCAAGGAGATACATCCAGCTTGGTCGTGACCTCGGGTTCGATGAGGATACCCTTGATCTCATCGGTATTGATGTCACCCGGGTGAACGCCCGTATCATCACCAATCTTCTTGGGATCTCAAATAAGGAAATACCTCATACCATCAAGGACGCTCTCAGGCTTGATTTCCCGATTGTTGTGATGGGCGGGACTGACCCGCGGCATAGCACTGATTTGGTGGGCGCTGAGCTTGCGGAAAAAACCCATGCAGTGCGTTTTGTGAACGCGACGAATGTCGATGGTATCTACGATAAAGACCCAAATAAGCATAGGGATGCAAGACAACTCAAGGAAGTATCTATCGACCAGTTGATTGAACAATATGGGACCACCTGGGGGGCTGCTGGGAAAAACATCTTCATGGACGAGCCTGCCCTGGAAGTGATCAAACGGGGGAAGATACCAACGTTTATCGTCAACGGGAAACGCCTTGACGAGCTGGAAAAAGCACTCATCGGACAACCGTTCGATGGGACGATAATTCGGGTGTGAGCCTATTTCTCAAAAATATGTTGGACCATCCATTCGGGGTTAAACGGTATCTGATCGTCGTATCCCTGACCGACCCCGATAAAAAGTAGTGGTTTGCCGATGGTATAGGCAATGGACAGGGAGCTGCCGCCTTTTGCATCTGCATCGACTTTTGTGAGGATGACACCGTCGATGCCGACGACCTCATTGAATCGTTTCGCCTGTTCGACTGCGTCGTTACCTGATAACGCATCACCGACGAAGATGATCATGTCTGGTTTGGCGACGCGTTTTATCTTGGCCATCTCATCCATGAGATTCGAATTGGTCTGCATCCGACCAGCGGTATCAAGCAGCACGACGTCTTTGTGTTTTGCCTTGGCATGTTCGATGGCATCATAGGCGACTGCCGCTGGGTCAGACCCAGGACCGTGTTTTACGATTTTCACGCCAAGTCTGTCAGCATGGATCGTCAGCTGTTCGATGGCCCCAGCCCGGAACGTGTCCCCTGCGGCCATCACGCTGGTCTTGCCGACCTTCTGGAGTTGGTGTGCTATCTTTGCAATGGAAAGGGTCTTGCCGGTGCCGTTGACCCCGACGAACATGATGACGACTGGTTTTTTTCGTTCTTCGATGAACTTGTTGAAGTCGAAATCATTTGATTTGAGCACATGACCGATCGCGTTTCGTAGCACGGTCTCGACAAGGTCCCCTGCTTTGCCTTTGTCGAATGGTACCCGGCGTATCTCCTGTTTGACATCCTTTTTAATTGAATCGATCACGGAATAGGCGACATCAGCCTCAAGTAACCCCATCTCCAGGTCCCAGAGCAGCTCATCGAGTTTCTTCTCATCGATGGACCAGGAGGGTTTTTTCTCAACTCCGACGGTCTCTTCGATGCTTTTTCTGGTCTGTAACGCCCGTTGGAGCTCGCTTTCTATGCTTTCTTCGATTTGTCTGTCGATTTGTTTGTCACGTTGTTTTTTTTCTTCGCTGACCGGTTTTGGGGCACGGAGCGCCCGTTTCCTTGTCACGACCCGTTCTTCTTGTGTTATCACCGGTGCTGCTGGTGGGGCTTCGATTGGTTTTGTCGGAGTACTATCAGGGATTGGTTGTTTTTGTGTCTCAACCTGGAGTTTTTTTTCCTGTTTTTCTTCTTTTTTTAACTCTGATTCGATTTCTGCTTCGATGTTTTTTTCAAAGAGTTTCAATTTCTTTTTGAGAAAATCAAACATAGGTTCCCTCACAACAATGCGCTTATCGTTGTGCTTCTTCCATCATCTGCTGTGTTTTTCGTGACAGGTCTTCTGCGTCGGATTGTATCTTTTGACCTAGTTGGACCATCTTTTCAAGGTTCTCCTGGATCCGTTTCATCCGTTCGTCGAGTTTTCCGACCGCCTCGTCGACTGTTTTTTCTACGACGACGCCTGCGCCGATGCCGATGAGGACATTGCTTGCATTGGTCAGTGAAGCGTTGATAAAGGTGCCAGCCCCGACGGGGATAAGTAGCGGGGATTTATCGTCTGCGTCATGGAGCTGATCAATCGTTATTTTCGCCCGTTGGTACTCCGCAAGGGTCGACTGCAGGTACTGGAGCTGCAGGTCTATTGATTCAAGTTGTTGTTTATAGTATTCTATTAAGGTAAGGTTTTTGGTGATTTCTTCTTCTTTTGTCATGATGTCCCTTCGATGAATCCTGTTGGAAGTGTATCCCGTTATTAAAGAAGGTGTTATTAATATCTTTCCTGAGGAAGGAGGAGATAAGCAATATCACTGAAGTTGAAAGGAAGTTATCTGTCTGAAAG
>CAZLDE010000115.1:0-5646 GCA_964558215.1 uncultured Thermoplasmatales archaeon | reverse complement strand
GTTAAAATACAAACTGCTGAAGACACTTTATCTTTACTCAACTGCGAAACTCAGGGTACTAGTAAAGCATATAATATTATGGGGGTCTGACCTTTCCTAATAAGAAAGCTTTTCGAATTCAAACCTTTCCTCCCAGAATTTTTAACACCAGACCCCCTTCCCTTTTCTCCAAAGCACCTCAGACAAACCCTCTGAAGAGCAAGACCTTAACCGTTGTCAACTTCAGAAGTTTTTAGTACAATCAAACCATCCTGCCTCTGATAACGATGCCAACGACTAAAACCAGGAAAAACAGACTATCCATTGAACTGAGCCCTTACTTACAACAACACGCGACAAACCCCGTAGACTGGTACCCCTGGGGGGATGAGGCGTTCCAAAAAGCAAAAGAACAAGACAAACCAATTTTTCTTTCCATAGGCTATGCCACCTGCCACTGGTGCCATGTCATGGCCCATGAATCCTTTGAAGACAAAGACGTAGGAAAGGTCCTCAACGACACCTTCATCTGCGTCAAAGTAGACCGGGAAGAGCGACCAGATATCGACAACATCTACATGAAAGTCTGCCACCTGCTCACCGGTTCTGGTGGATGGCCACTGACCATCATCATGACCCCTGAGAAAAAACCATTTTTCGCAGCGACCTATCTCCCAAAGACGACCCAGTTCGGCAGAAGAGGAATCATAGACATTACACGGCAGATAAAAAATCTCTGGCAAACCCAAAGAGACTCACTCACCACCACTGCAGATGCGATACTTACGACACTATCAAACCAACCATCCTCTGAAAAATCGACGCAGCATCTTGATCAAAGGACTTTGGACCAGGCCTACGAACAACTGATTGCAGCCTTTGATGAACACTATGGTGGGTTCTCCCCCGCCCCGAAATTCCCCACGCCGCACCATCTGCTCTTCCTGCTTCGCTACTGGAAGAGAACTCAAAACCATTATGCTCTAATCATGGTGGAACGAACACTTGAACAGATGAGACTTGGGGGGATCTTCGATCAGATCGGGTATGGATTCCATCGTTATGCCACCGACCGGGAATGGAACATTCCTCACTTCGAAAAGATGCTCTACGATCAAGCTCTTCTTCTCATCGCATACACAGAAGCCTATCAAGTGACACAGAAACCCTTGTATCGTCAGGTTGCCTCAGAGATTATCACCTATGTCGCAAGGGATATGACCTCCCCGCAGGGTGGTTTTTACAGTGCGCAGGACGCAGACAGCGAAGGCGAGGAAGGTAAGTATTACACCTGGACGACAGAAGAAATTGAAAATCTATTTTCCCGAGAAGATTTTCATCTGGTAACCGAGCTTTTTAATATCCCGCAGAAGCAGGCATATCAGATAGAAGCAGAAAGAAAAAAACCCTCTCGACACATCCTGTCTCATCAGCGGTCATTTCAGGAATCCGCTGAGTTTTTCGGTCTGAGCGAAGAGCAGCTGTCAGCAAAGATACATCAGATTATTTCAACCTTATACCATGCTCGAAAAATGAAGATACCGCCCTTGAAGGACGATAAAATCCTGTCAGATTGGAACGGGCTGATGATTGCGGCACTGGCCAAGGCAGGAATGGTCTTCGAAGAACAGACCTATGTGGAAATGGCGATACTCGCAGCAGGATTCCTCAGAAAAAACATGATTAAGAAAACCGGGAAGATCCTGCATCGGTTCAGAAACAGTACAGCAGGTATTCCAGGGTTTGCTGATGATTATGCATTCTTAATCTGGGGATTCATTGAGTTGTACCAAGCAACCTTTGATATAAGCTATCTCCAAACCGCTCTGTCGCTCAACCAGTACTTCCATGAACATTTCTGGGATGAGGCGCGAAAAGGATTCTTCCTCACAGAATCAGCCGAATCTGTCTTCCCACCGACGAAGGAATGGTATGATGGGGCAATTCCCTCTGCAAACTCTGTTGCAACATTGAATCTTTTGCGTCTTGGGCGGTTGACTACAAATACGATATTTGAGGACATGGCTTCTAGCCTTCTCCATTGTGCTGCGGGTCATATCCTCTCAAATCCTTTAGGATATACCTATTTTCTTACTTGTCTTGATTTTGTTGTAGGCCCCTCTCAAGAAATTATTGTTGTCGGCGGGTTAAAGGAAAAAGGAACTCAAGAATTTCTTGCGCAGATTCGCCAGTCTTTTCTCCCACGTTCCATTGTTATCGTACTACCCCCGTACTCTGCTGAACCAGAATATCATACGATTTTTCCGTTTTCATTGCAGTACATGCAATTGAACAAGAAAACAACGGTGTATGTGTGTTCAAATTATCAATGCGCACAACCAATAAACCAGGTTGAAGCGCTCAAAAAACTTCTCATGTAGCAGAGGATATCGTATTTTTTTCCTCTATTAATAAATCAAGAAAATTCGACAATCGACGTAATTATTATCGTAAATTTAATATATGGCGTAAGACATATGAAAAAAAGGGATTGGATATTAATAAGGAGACGGAAAAAGATGAAGAAATCAAGTCTGAAAAAAATATGTATTATGATAATAGCAGGCCTCTTTCTGAGCACCAGCATCACAACCTACTCATTTGCACAGACCTCTCAAAAAAGCATACCCGCAGGACAACCCCTGTACACAAAAGAAACCGTCATGGTGGAAATGAGAGACAGCACCCATCTTGCAACTGACGTATACCTT
This sequence comes from uncultured Thermoplasmatales archaeon, assembly GCA_964558215.1. GTDB lineage: Archaea > Thermoplasmatota > E2 > DHVEG-1 > DHVEG-1 > SM1-50. The sequence continues at coordinate 2,956 of CAZLDE010000115.1, read as the reverse complement.
CCTGATGGCGGATCCCCACCCCATGGAGCAATACTCATTCGAACCCCATATAATAAAAACGGCACGGGGATGGGAGATTGGGCAAATAAAGGCTGGCCATCGATAGTCCAAGACACCCGTGGACGGTTCCAATCAGAAGGACTTGACACCATGTTCCGTGATGATCACACCGACGGATACGACACGTTAGCCTGGATCGCAGAACAAAACTGGTCCAATGGAAAGGTCGCGACCATCGGGGGATCTGCAACAGGTATTGTTCAATACCTCATGGCAGGAACAAACCCCTCAGCACTCACCTGCCAATATATCGGCGCCGCCACACCAAACCTCTATACCACCATCTACCCTGGGGGACAATTCAGAAAAAACATGGTTGAATCATGGCTGGAGGGCCAAGGCAGCTCCTATGTCCTCCCTGAAATCTGGGCTCATGAGAATTATACCATGGATTTCTGGACCAATGTATCTCTTGAGGACAACTGGCAGGATGTCAATATCCCAGCCTTCCACCTCGGCGGCTGGTATGATTGTTTCTGTCAAGGATTGCTTGAGGGATTCATGGGATATCAATATCAGAGCGGGCCAGGTGCCATAGGTAAATCCAAACTTGTGGTCGGCCCCTGGACTCATACGTTCTTCGGGGAACGATTGCAAGGAGAACTCCTCTACCCTGAAAATGCTAAGGATACGTTTACCTCACAGTACTGGGATGAACTCCTTGACCAATACATCTTAGAGATATCAAATGATTTTCAAAACCGGCCGACAGTGGTCTACTACGTGATGGGTGATGTCACCAACTCCAATGCACGAGGGAACTTCTGGCGCTATGCAGACGCATGGCCTCCGATACATGAAGATGATGCATGGTATTTTCAGGAAGACCAGATGCTGAGTACCTCAGCACCGGGTTCATTTACCCCGCTAACCTATACGTATAACCCAAACAATCCAGTTCCAACAAGAGGAGGAACCAACCTCTACCCCCTTCCACCGACGCTTGCTGGTCCCTATGATCAAAGACCAGTGGAAAACAGAGCAGATGTGCTTCTCTTCACTAGTGATGTCCTGAGTGAACCCTACGAGGCGACAGGACGAATAAAGGCAAGACTCTATGTTTCTTCAAACTGCCCAGACACTGATTTTACCGTCAAACTCACAGATGTATATCCCGATGGACGATCGATGCTTATCGGTGATGGCATCCTTCGGATGAGAAACAGAAACGGCTGTGATCACTGGGAGTTCATGACTCCCGGGGAGATCTATGAAATCGAAGTTGACCTATGGAGCACTTCGTATATCTGGAATACTGGTCACCGCATACGAGTCGCGGTGTCCTCATCAAACTACCCTCGCTATCTAACCAACCCAAACACCATGGATGGAATCAATCAGAACACAGGATATACCCTCGCACAGAACACATTGTATTTTGACTCTGAACATCCCTCCTGCATCCTGCTACCTCGGTATACCGGGAACTATGCGCCGTTCAAACCAAGCATCCAAGGTCCCACCCGGGGAGAGCCGAACGTGGCGTACACATTCCACTTCAATACCACCGATACAGAGAACGAAGACTATGAGCTGTACGTCGAGTGGGGAGATGGAACAACAACCGGCTGGGTAGGTCCTTTTCCTTCAGGCCAAGAGGTGGTATTAAACCATACGTATCTAGAAAAACAACTATTTTCCATAAAAGCAAAGGCAAAAGACGTAAACGGTGATGAATCAGAATGGAGCACCCATAACATCAACATCCCCTGTTCATCCCCAAGTACCCCTCCCTTCCTTCTCCGCCTGTTAGAACGATTCCCTCTCCTTTCTAGACTGGTTCAAAGACTCTGGAGTCTCTTAGAGAGACTCTCCATCATCAGATAGAAACACGCTTTGAATGAAACAAAAGAAATAAACCGGTTTCCCAAGAGTTGCCTTCCAAAAGAATCATCCGAAGAACCTATATTTCATTCAAGAGCACAGGTTAGCGAAGAGGTTCCTTCGGCAGCAGCCTTTATTCTTCCTCATCGTCCTCTTTTATCCGTATCCGATGTTTCTCCACGAACTCTCTTGCAGTCCCCAACCAGAACTTCATTGATGACTTCCTCTCGACAAGTCCGGCGGTCGCGATCCGAGCGAAATCCTTGTCATACGTGATAATGCCTCGCACCTCAGGATGCTCATAGGCAGCCTGCACCAATGAAAGATCAGCAACTGATGGTTGCTTTAAAAAATTGGTTTTGACCTCAGTAAGTTCGCTGGGGATCATGTTCACCGCATAGATGAGGCACGTCTCCGGGAGTTTTTGTTCAAGGACAGAGCCGACCTCTTCGATGATTTGCCGGGTCGTCGCAATACACAACGAAGACGACTGCATATCAAGGATTGCCTGGCAGTATCTCCGACGACTGCTCCGTGGTTCGAAGGCATATATCAAGATATTAGCATCAACCAGGTACACATCATAGGCGATCCTCTCACGAAGGAAATGTCGATAGTTCAACAGCTTACCGCATGCACAGATGTTTTTACGGTTTCGACAGATATGGATTCTCCGTTTGCAATGAGGACACGTGACTTTCATATCACAATAATGTAATCAAGAAGACTTTTATTTACTAATCTATTCAAAATGTGGTTTTCAATGGAATAACCGGTGCAGATAAGTGAAAATGAGACATAATGACATCTACAGCCTTTCTCGTCAACAACACGAACTAAGACATATATAAAAAGGATATGGACCCAAAAGAATACGACACCTATCCAAACAAATGTCAGTTCTAAGAACGACCAACACCGTTTAAAGAGAACAAAACCCTGGTAACAATCGCCTCATATCCAACGGAAAAACGTCAGGGATTTCCCTTTTTTTCCTTTTTTTCTCGAAAACGAACTACAGTAGTTCGGCAATCAAGTGAATGAAATAACGATGAGGATTCCTATTTCTGAT
>CAZLDE010000114.1:0-5656 GCA_964558215.1 uncultured Thermoplasmatales archaeon | reverse complement strand
ACACAAAACTACAATCAGTACAATAAAGATAAAAACAAGGGTTTTCAAAACAGTTATATGGGCCATCTTCATTTCGGGTTGCGGGAAGGTAATATCGTGTCATCAAAATCCTTAGTGGAAATATGTTTTCATGGACGAGGAGGACAAGGCGCAGTGACTGCCGCCAACCTTCTTGCAAGCGCAGCATTACAAGATGGAAACAAAGGCGTTCAAGCATTCCCGTTCTTTGGTGCAGAGCGAAGAGGAGCCCCGGTCAGAGCATTTGCCCGCATATCTGGAGAAGAAATACATTTACGTAGCGAAATCTATAATCCGGATATCGTCATCGTCCTTGACGAAAGCATCATGGAACTCGTCGATGTGTTAAAAGGGGTTAAAGACGATGGGAAAATCCTTATCAATACTAGAAAGAAACCCCAGGATTTCGAGTTTTCTAAAAACTATCATGTCGCAACCGTCGATGCAACAGCAATAGCACTCAAATACGAAATCCTTGTCGGGGGAATCCCTGTCGTCAACACACCAATCCTCGGTTCGGTACCAAAGATATTAGACCGTGTCACTCTGCACTCAATACAACAAGTAATCCTCGGGAAATGGACCGGTAAAAAAGAACTTGGGGAGCGAAACAGGAAGGCTACACAAGACGCATTCGATCAGACGGAGGTGAACTTTTGAAGAAATACCCAGTTGAAACAAGTCTGTCCTATCCGAAAAAAGGCGCGATGGGGAAAACTGGTAGCTGGCGTGTGTTCAAACCAATCCTTGACAAAAAAAAATGTGTCAAATGTCTCCGATGCTGGATCTTTTGCCCTGAAGGCTGCATCCGTCGGGAGAAGGATGATTCAGTCAGCATCGATTACGATTACTGTAAAGGCTGTGGCGTCTGTGCCAACGAATGCAACGTCAAAGCAATCATCATGGAACGAGAGGAGGCGAAGAAATAATGACAATCATGATGGATACCGGGAACCGTATCGCAGCAAAAGCAGCAATCATGGCAAAACCAGAGGTTGTGGCAGCATATCCCATCACACCACAGACGACATTGGTCGAGGCTATCGCTGAATATGTCGCCAGCGGACAATTCAAAGGAGAATATATCTGCGTGGAAAGTGAACATTCTGCGATGTCCGCCTGCATTGGTGCAAGTGCAGCAGGCTCACGGACGTTTACTGCGACCTCGTCCCATGGACTGTTATTAATGCATGAGATGCTCCATTGGGCGGCTCTTGCACGACTCCCTGTTGTCATGTGCAACATCAATCGGGTAATAGGACCAGGCTGGAACATCTGGGTTGACGAAAATGATTCGATTTCACAGAGGGACACGGGATGGATTCAATTTTACTGTAGTAGCAACCAGGAGATTTTTGATACAGTCATTCAAGCGTTCAAACTCGCAGAACATGAAAAAGTCGTCTTACCGGTCATGGTGAACCTCAATGCATTTATCCTTTCACATACCTCAATGCCTGCAGAACTCCCTGAACAACAGGTGATTGATGACTATCTAGGAAAATATGTCGCTCAATGGAAAAGTGATGTAGAGAACCCCACCACCTTTGGTAACATCATCGGTCCAGGTCATTACTATAAGATACGACGAGCAATGCAAGACGCACAAAACCATGCAAAAAAACTCATCCCACATATTGCAAAAGACTGGAAAAAAGCCTCAGGATACTTCCATGGTGATTTACTGGAACATTACAAATGCGAAGGTGCAGAACATATCCTTTTATCGATGGGAGCGATTGGAGCAGAAAGCAAAATTGCAATAAATAATTTACAGAAAGAAGGACATAAAATCGGTCTAGCCCGTGTCCGGGTAATACGACCATTTCCTACAGAGGACATCATCAAATTAGGGAAACAAGCAAATCTCATCGTCATCGATAGGAATATCTCTGTTGGTTTAGAAGGAGTTCTTTTCAATGAAATCAAAGCTGCATTATATAACAAGGAGGATACAAAAGTAACCGGTTTTATCGCAGGTCTCGGTGGAAAAGACGTGACATATAAGGACGTCGAAATAATGTGTAAAAAAGCAATACAAGGCACACTACCAGAACAAGAATGGTACGCGATGGAGGACTAAACAATGGCACTAAAAGATTTTCCTATTGATGAATGCCTTCTTCAAGGAAACGCAGCTTGTCCAGGATGCCCAGCAACAATCGGACTGCGTTTGGTGCTCAAGGCACTGGGAAAAAAGACAATCATGGTTGTCCCCGCGTGCTGTACGGCGGTCATTGAAAGTCTTTATCCTCATACCTCCTTTGACATCCCTGTACTCAACATCGCATTTGAGGCAGCAGCTGCAGGTGCATCTGGTGTCGAGGCAGCATTACGGCAACAGGGACGCACAGACGTTACCGTGGTCGCATGGGCTGGAGATGGTGGCACCTATGACATCGGCATCCAAGCACTCTCTGGTGCATTAGAAAGAGGGACCAATTTCATTTACATCTGTTACAACAATCAAATCTACTCGAACACTGGTATTCAACGTAGTGGGGCAACCCCCTTTGCGGCATGGACGACTACTACGGTGGGTGGAAAAAACGAGTTCAGAAAAGAGATGGGAGAAATCATCCTTGCACATCATATCCCCTATGCAGCCCAGACATGCATTAGCTACCCTGAAGACGTCTATAATAAAATAACAAAAGCTAAGAGCATCAAAGGCCCAAAATACATCGAGATCCTCGCACCCTGTCCCCCTGGTTGGCGATTCAGTATGGATAAAACCGTAGAGATGGGGAGATTAGCCGTGGATTCCGGTGCTTGGTCATTGTGGGAATGCGAAAACGATGTGATGATGTTTAACGGTAAAAGTAAACTTCTTTTAGAAAAAAAGATCCCACGAAAACCGGTGGAGGACTGGATAAAGTACCAAGGTCGTTTCAGCCATCTTTTCAAACCACAGCGAGATGAGAAACGACTCAAAGCCATGGAAGAGTATGTTGATAATCTCTGGGAACGCTACCGGAAATGCTATCTGAAAGAATAAACCGTTTATCTTCTATGTAACACCCGTGCACCTTCCTCATCTATCGAGCAACAGAAAACAGTTCCAAATGAGGATAGAATCTTGCAAAGCATCGGGGTATTTCCTATCGCAAACACAGAGTTCCCAAGCATACACATACTTGCCATCCCATATCTGTTTACCGATTCTATTGCGTGAAGCACGGTCATATCTGCCAAACCAATTTTTTTTGTAAAATCCAATCCCAGTGAAAACAGATGCTCTAAACTAGGTTTCCCGAGGAGTTTTTTTGTACAGTATCGTCCATAGGATGCAATCTCATCAATCTTGGTTGAATCGGTAAGGATCTTTTTTGTCTGCATCTTCTTTCCAACGACACACAAGACCACATCGTATTTCCCTGGGATGTGTTCTAAAAGACCCCAAGGAGGAAGACCTGCTTTCCTGCGAATCTCAATGCCTCCAAAGCTGCTAGAAACGACATCACCCAGACCAGTATGTGATTGAATTTCTGCGTAATGAGCCGCTTTCAAAGCATTGTCCTTTGAAAGATTGAGCAGATCAGAAAGGGCAAGTACAGCGCTGAAAGCACCTGCCGCGCTCATACCGAAGCCCTGGCTTACCGGAAGATCAATTACTGTGTGAACAGCAATTCTGAAAGATGTATCACTGGTGAGATAATTTATTGCTAATTTTGTGACTGGCGCTGAAGATGGTTTTCCATTGACATGAACCGTGATTGTGTGCTGAGATGCGGGTTTAACCTGTACATAACTGACGGCACCTAAAGAGATAGAAAGCCCTGCCCCACGTGACCCAGATCGATCCATGCTTTGCTTAGAAAAAACCGGTTCGAAAAACGCAGAAATATGTCCTGGAGCAAATGCGATTCCCTTCATAAGACCACGTGCAAGATTAACCTAGCAACAAATCAAGGATAACCGAGCCAAGCTCTTCTTTTTTTCCCTTCATCCAGGTGCTTTTACCTTTTTTTGGAAGCAACAGAACCTCGTTAGACGTTCCACCAAAACCAGCCAGCGTATTACCAACAGCACCATCGAGACGATACTTCTTTAGAAGCAATTGTGCCTTTGGTTTCACATCACTCTTTTTTTCCTCTGTTTTAAAAGCAACGATTTTTGCCTCAGGGAATTTTGAACGTAATTTCTCAAGAACAACCGGTGCCTGAACACAGTCTATGGAGAATCTCCCTTTTCCAGAATGTATTTTACCTTTCTGTTTTTTCGGAATATAATTCGCCAGTGCTGCACAGACGATGACACAATCAAATTTCCTCAGTCTCTTCTCCTCCGATAATTTGAGAAGATCAGCGATGGTCTCGAAACGTTTCACAATGATAAACGGCGGGACTGGTTCTGTTGCGAAACCGTACCAAAGCTCCACATCAGCACCTCGTTCAAAGGCATTCGTACTCAATGAGACCGCTGTTTTCCCTGAGCTCCTATTGGTAAGAACTCTGACATCATCCACCGGCTCAGCAGTCGCACCACCAATAATCAGAACCTTTTTGTTAACTAAATCACGTTTCCCAATCATTCGAATAACAGTTTCCACAATCTCAGAAACCTCGGGGAGTTTTGCCTTGTTTCCAGAAAGATACGGATTAAGAACAAACACACCATGGTCCTTACAGATCTTAATATTTTTTTGAACAATCCTATGGTCATACATCGACAGATGCATCGCAGGAACAAGAAGAATCAGGACCCCTGAACCAATGGCAGTGGTCGCACAGGTGGTAACAGGGGTATCGTCGATGCCACGTGCAATTTTTGAAATGGTATTGGCAGTACAGGGGGATATTAACAAGAGGTCAACAGGGTCATTCACAAGTCCGCACCAGGAAACATGTTCGGTCTGACCCGTGAGTTGAACAACTGGTCTATGGCCCGTTGCAAACTCCAAAGCATCAGGATGAATAATTCGTGTCGCTGAAGGGGTCATAACCGGATAGACCGTCGCCCCATGACGAATCAGTTCTCTAGCGAGTTTCACACACTCCACTGCAGCGATACTACCGCTCACCCCAAGAACAATGCGCTTGTGAAGAAGTTTGTTTGTTTTCTTCCCGCGCAACTCATCAGCAGGATGCATTTCATCACAATTCTGTTGTTTTATCGTACGACTAGGACAGATCTACTGGCATGTCGAACGACCTTATCAGTGACACTCCCCAGTAAAAACCTTCCTTCTTTCCCATATCCCTTGTAACCGACGAGAATGATATCGCTATCATATTTTTTAGCAACAAGAAGGATTTCATCAGCAGGGTCACCTGCCTCCACCGCAATATCAACCTTCCCAATTTTACCTTCAAGGTTTTTTGCAATCTTTCCAAGGCTTTCCATGGCTTTTTCTTTAAAAGTACCTGGTGTCACAACCGTACTTAAATCAATCGTTGGTAATAGCATGTTTGTAAACGTTGATTCAACCAGGGCAGCAGGAATCACCGTGAGAATGACAAGTTCATCATCAGGTGTTGAACATTGAACTGCTACGTCAATGGCTTTTGTTGATGCTTCCGATCCATCATAGGCGACAAGTAATCGTTTCATATTTCACCACAGTGCTGCTAGTAATGAACAACTGACTAAAAAAGATTTTGTATTCTCCCTCTTGAGAAAGAAATTCGGGTCCCAT
>CAZLDE010000113.1:0-5690 GCA_964558215.1 uncultured Thermoplasmatales archaeon | reverse complement strand
GTAATACTCTGTCCGGAACGCCCAGTCATAGTTAAACGGTGCACCGTTCATCCATCCTTGACCAGACGGATAGTTATCCATTGAGGAAAAATAGAACCATTCATAATGAGGAGCATCTGGTGTTGCGATTTCAACGACATCAAAGTAATAGGTAGACCCGATGACTAACGGAACAGGAGCAGAGAAATGGAATTGAACCCAGGTTGGAGCCGCCAGAACACCAGGATTCATAATTGTCGTTCCAATCGGTGGTCCCCCTGGAACCGCATAGACATTTATCTGCAGGGGACAAGGTGGTCCATTACTGACTAAGGTGATGTTGATTGCATCTAACCTGTTCACACTTGGGACGAAACTTTGATAATCCCACCAGGTGAATGGTTGGAGATTATCATTTGTCGACAACAACATCTGCATTTGATCTACGAGTTTTTCTGATTCATTGTAAAACCCAAGCAAGAGAATCACATCTTGACATTGTTCGATTTGCTCTTCGATGAAGAAGAAGTCTGGGGCGAAATATTTATTCACCGTAAAAACAGGGGATAAACCTTTGTTGATTAACCAGGTCTGTATCGCGTTTTTCATATCCGTGATATTGGTTGTTCCTTTTGTTGTGGTATTCATCTTGACCGCTAGATCTGAAATCAAGTAAGGTACATTTGTCTTGAGATGATCATCGCCGACACCATAATCCTGAACGAGCGGGTACGTATCCACGCCATCACCAGGATATCCGGTGGGGTCCTCAAATTTCGAATCAAACCACCAGAAGCAGTTTGCGACCGCTGCTGGGCCACAATAGCACCATTTTGTGATATCATCCCCTGCAGGAACGGTGTTTAACGCAGCATTCGGCCCGGGAGCGATAATCACATCACCAGGGTTCACGGCCCCCCCGGCGGGGATCACTTGGATATCGTCTGCAACAGCGGTGGTTTCGGCGATACCGTTTCCACCATCGACGATGCTTTTCCATTGGTCCTGTTTCTGGTCAAAGTCAGGCATCCCTTGAGGAGCATAATTTGGATATGCCGATTTATAGTACCACCCTTCTTCTTCTAACGGATCGATACGAAGGAGATAATCCTCAGATTCTCCATCCTCAAATTCTCCATCCCCGGACCAAGCATCTCCGACAGGAGATTCAGTAATCGTAAAACGTGACCAGACATACCCAGAGTTAGGACCGATGACAATATTTGGTGGTGGTGGATTAATTCCTGAGAGAGGACCTATATAAAGAGCCGGTACGATATAGTCTACTAGAACGTGTTCACCCGGATCGGTCCATACACCATTCTGGTTCCAATCCATCAGCACATTGACATATGCTTGAAGGTATGGTTCATGATTAGGCATGGTGTTATGCACCCAGATATCAACATCAACGCCCCATACCGCTACCTGCCCGGTCAGTCCAAGGGCAGTACCGGTCCATCCCGTGAATGGGACGACATTAAGCATATTGTCAATGGTATATGGCTCTGGTATCATTAACCCAGCGTCAGTATCTTGGAACTGCTCATCCATATCATACGGTGGGAATCCACCCGGACACCATCCTGCGTTTCCTTCATATTCAAAATCAACTCCTGGGCCGAACCATGCTCCAAAGTTGTTATGTTGGATCCAAGTTGCTGGTCCGCAACCTATACATGTAGGGAATCCTCCTAAAACTCCTGTTGCGGGATACGCGAAATGATTTGGTCCTTCTGGGGCATCGCCGTATTCGAGATAGTCTCTGTCGAATGATTCTTTGTATTCATCGAGTTTTTTCGTATTGTTCCAAGCGACGACCGCAGCGGTGCTTGATGTCAGAACCAGCATTATAATTACTAAGGTGATTATTTCCTTCCGCATAAGTTTTCCTCCAATGTCAATGCTATCCCATATCATATATAAAAATACTATCGTTATTTCATGTAACAAATGTTAACAAAAATGATTTAGGACAGATTAAACTTGGTTTTTCTACCCTTTCTTAAGAATTTTATCAGAAAAAAATGTTTATGTCTACCATCATGCATATCCTTGCTTAATTAAAAAAAAAAAAAATTATGAATAGGTCGATGAAATCGAAAACGGAACGGTGACAATCCAGAGACCATAGAACACACGTGCCTCGACATCCCCTCGAACAATAAGATCGAAATTTCTATTCCTAATCCCTTGCAATACCGCCCAAGCGATATCTGAGTAAAGCAGCGTTAAGGGAATAATTTTTTCTCTAGAAGATATCCTGGGAAGTGATAATTCAGACACATTGCTGTTTCCCACATAACTCCCAGCGACAAACACATCAAAACGTGCAAACCGGATATCCAACTTCTGATTCGTCGGATTCGTCAGATTAACAGTGACCACTAAATCACAGGAGGTCAGTCCGATATCCGTTAACCGAATATCTGCAATACGAATCTGTACTTTGGATGCCGCGGAGGCCTCAGTAAAAAACTGAACCATGAAAATACTCAGAAGTATGATAACGACAGTTCCAATGATGATTAGAGCCTTTTTTTTCACCATGTTCCTTTGCACCTCTCAGAATTTGATCTGGTCAGGGTATCAGAATATCCTAAAAAAAGGAAGTTGGAATCAACGTTATTAAATTTTCTTTTTAAAGAAATAAATCAGATTACTTTTCTGAGTCAACGAACCATTTTCTCGAGAAAAAAGGATTTTTCAGAGCGTTTCTACCCCTGGTTTTTTATCTGATAGGCTTTCCACAGATTTAAATACTGGGAAATCTACTTAAATTATAGGAGGGTTCGTACCGACCTACCTATGAAAAAACGTTACATCGCTGTTGTTATCATCGCAGCCATCCTGCTCATCCTTGGTGGACTCTATTGGTTAGGATACATGACATTCAATGGCTATCTACCCTCGTTTTCAACAAATCCAGATGCGACCCCACCAGACACTCTCACTGAACAAAAAGAATCACCTCATTTGACAATTGATCGTATCAAGGGACGGTTTAACAAAATCGTGGTGGACATCAAGAACATCGGGGATGTCGATGCTCGGACTGTAAATTGGAGTGTTACGGTAAATGGTGGGATTCTGAAACGAATTGATCATCGTTCCAGCGGGGTCATTACCACGTTGCCGAAGGGATCAACAGCTACGGTTGTAACAGATCGTATCCCGTTGGGTTTCGGCCGACTGGATATCACCGTCACCGTAGAGACCGCCCAGATGGATGTCGTGACACAATCCGCTTCTGGTTTTAAGCTGTTTTTCTTCGTCATCGGAGTTCGAATGTAACGACCCATTGATTTTAATCAAAAGAACCTCAGTTTGAGAATTTTTTATTATATTTTTATCTTCTCAGTTTGTTCTTTATGATAAAAATACGCGTTTTCAATGGTCCCATGCTGATCGATAAGATGAAGGGAGGTATCCTTCAGAACAACGTTACCTTGCATTAGGAAATACACGATATCTGCTACCTGTTCAACAAGCTGGGTGGAATGCGTCGCAATCACCGTGGTTCCTTGTCTTTTTTTTATAAAATCCTGGATAGTTCGTGATGCAAGAGGGTCAAGACCATACACCGGCTCGTCTAAGAGAAGGTTCTGTGGTTGATGCATGATAGCTGAAAGTAATGATATTTTTTGTTTCATGCCTTTTGAGTACCCACCAATCTCATAGTCCAATGCTTGGTCAATACCGATGGTCCGTGAGAGTGAATCGATAATCTGTTCTGCTCCTGAGATTTTTCGTAGTGAGGCGATGTAGAAGAGGAACTCTCGTCCAGTGATACGGTCATAGAGGTCAGGCATCTCAGGAAGGTACCCGAGCCGTTCCCGTGCCATCAAGGACTGTGTCTGGATGGAAAAAGAATCAATGGAAACATCCCCTTGGTCGTACGGGAGGATGCCTGCGATGATTTTCAGCAACGTGCTTTTCCCAGCTCCGTTTTCGCCCATGATGGCGTAGACCCTCATATCGTCAAAAACAACCGAGACGTTGTTCAATGCAATGACTTTCCCATATCGTTTTGTGAGATGACTGACAGTAATCATGGTTCGGATGATGTGAAGAGAAAGGAGGTTAAAAAGATATGGAACGACAATTGAAGATTATCTTTTTGAACGTTGATTCGATTGATGCCAATTGACGATAACAAGTCCTGCGATGACCAGCATTCCCCCTAATGCAAATAGAATTGAAATAGATTCGTTGAAAAGAAAATAACTAATGATGGTCGATAATACTGGGACGAAATACAAAAACACACTGATCTCCGAGGCAGTCTTTATTTCAAGAGCGACATACCAGAGCACATATCCTACGACGGTCGGCAGCAGCGCAAGGAAGAGCACCGCACCCCATCCCCGCAGCGACAACGACACCGCCTCAGAGACAAGCGACGGAGAAAGAAAAGGAAGAAGACCAAGACAGCCAAACAGCATAGCATACACCGTCAAAGATAATGCGGAGTACCGCTCAAGCAGCTTCTTACCTGCGATGGTATAGCCTGCTCCGACGAACGCGGAGACTAAAACCGCAAATGCTGCGGAGAGATAGGTGACCGCAAAGGGATCTCCAGCAGTCCCAGTCAACGAAATAATTACGACGCCAGACAAAGACATTGGCACTCCGACGATTATTTTTCTTGTGACTTTTTCCTTTAGGAGAATGGTTGCGAAAATCACGGTGAAGACCGGAATCGTTGCAATAATCAGACTTGCCGCAGAAGCAGAGATGTACTGTTCCCCATAGTTCAACCCAAGATGATACACCACCACACCAAGGAACCCAAGCAAGAATAAAGGAACGATATCTTTCTTGTGCAAGGGCGTGAATCTTTTTGGAGCCAGCAGAAGAAACAGGAGGAACACCCCGCAGACCATGAACAACCGCAGGATCGTCAGGTTCACCGGGCTGAGCTCTTCAAGACCGATCTTGATAAATGGGAACGCGAACGCCCAGAAGATGATCGGCAGAAGGATTACGACATAAAAATATCGTTGTGCAAACGACCGTTGCTTGTCTTGTGTTGAATCCATACTTTGAAGGGGACAACCCAAACGCGTTATATAAAATCATTGAACAAGCTACCAGTGTTCATAATGGACGATCTCGTCAAGTGTCTTTCGTTTTTTCGCCTTCAACAGCGTCTTGGTGATCTGTTCCACTATCCCTTTCCTTTCAACAGGATATCCTACGGGGGTGAGTGCGATGATACGAATTCGTTTTGGGATCTCAAGAAGTTCTTTTACCTTCTCTTCTTGAAATCCTGCGATCCAACACGTGCCTAATTCCATATCGGTCGCTGCCAGGATAAGATGCTCGGTTGCAATCGCGGTATCAACCGGGTAATAATCAAGCGAGTTATTCGTCACGCTCTCAGTGGGATCTGCACAACAAACGATTATCACCGGTGCGGTCTTCAACCAACGATTAATCAGACTTGTTTTTGCTATCTGCTCAATGGTATCCTTTTTCTTTACTACGATAAACCGCCAGCATTGCATATTCGCCGTAGAGGGCGCAAGTCGAGCAGCTTCTAAGATATTGCAAATCTTCTCCTCTTCAACGGGTCGTTGACTAAACTCTCGTACACTATGTCTGGCTTTGATGACATCCATGAACTCCATGCTGCTACCTCAGGTTTTTTGAGGGAGATAAACATGTAACTTTTATAAAAGCTGCGTCAATCACAGATGCTTATAAAT
>CAZLDE010000112.1:0-5722 GCA_964558215.1 uncultured Thermoplasmatales archaeon | reverse complement strand
AATCCACACTCCCTTTGGTAAAATTTTTCTCCACCCATTGTTTATCCGAAAATGAACCCTGGAAGACATCAACCCAAACTCCGTCTCGTCTGACATCGAGATCAGCTAAATCGATGGTCACTGCATCCCCGGTTAAACCTCTGGCGTAAAAACGAACTTTATCACAAAGTAAGACACTGTGATTCATATAAATGAAGTAACTCCATTGTCCATCTGGATCGTTAACCTCATGAACAGACCGCGTATAAGAATCGGTATCATCATCATACGCATTGATTTCGTTGCTCCACTGGGAATTAGCATCATAGTTGCTGGTAGGAGTCACCCACCCTAGCGATGGAAAAGCTGTTGTGAAATTTTTATTTGAACCATTTACAGTACCAACACTATTACGAACCTGAACTCGATACTGATACGTATTGAAAAGAATGAGATTATGGATCATTGTCCCGTAATTCGAATCTTTTGTTTCGCTACCTCCCCATGTCGTATTATTTCCATAAGAGGTAGTTGAGCCATATTGGAACCGATATTCACAAGGCTCTCCACCATCATCGGAGACATTTCCATTCAAAATCACAGTAGATTCATCAATTGATGTCGCATTAAGTGTAGTTCCACTTGGTAATGTAAGAAGTTGACCCTGCCAGAAATCAAATTCATATAACCAGAAGGACCATCCACCTACTAAATAATGATATCGAAAACGAGCTTTGGTCACGTTTGTTTCAGCACTGAATGGTATTTGAGTCCAGGCCGCATCGCTGATAGTACCATTAAACTTATCTATCCAAGTTGTACTATTGTAGATATCTACATCAACTCGGTCAACAACCCCATACCCAAAATCAGAAAAAACTCGTACCCGATTACAATAGATTGGACTGCTAAGGCTTAATTCTAAAAATCCTCCCCATCCGCCAGACCCAGTATGGGAGGCATAAGTTCCCGTATTATCATCATATGCGTTTGTTTCTGTCGTCCACTGACCGCTCGGATCAGCATTTCCTGTTGGTGAGACCCATCCTGTTGGATCTACGATGTAGTCGAACTCCAAATACGCAGAAATGTTATTATCTAGATTCTTTATCCTTAAATCAAATGTTCGATGTTGACCAGTCATCGCTGTAAGATACACCGTATAAAAACCCTCCTCGTCAATGATTGGAAACTCAGTGATTTTCTCATCAGAGTTATAATAATACACCTCCACGATCGTATCAAGACCTTGTGTTTCTCTCGCATATAGCGTGATATCATTATTTTTCGTTAAATTTCTTTCAAAGGTCACTCTCACATATTCATGATGGTAAATAGGCTCAGACCAGATACCATCTCTTTTATACACCTCATCATATATATCGGAGACAAATTCCCTATTTTCATTCAGATACTCCGCCTTTATAATGACAATTTCAAAGGTTTGATTGCTCAGATCTGCAATGATCCATTCTATCTTATCAATGAAACCGTTATTGTTTGTATCAACATAGGTTGCATTTCTCATAAGCACATATGATCCATTTACAATGGAGTAAAGTTTCACATTTTTTTGAGGACTTTCAACAATAGAAGTATAGGTCAAGACATTCTCATAATGCATATCAGAATACACCATTATCTGTTTCCGAGAATCATCAATGATATTTTCAAGAACTTTAGGTGCTTCAGTAAAATATGTTACTTCAACCTCACCAGAAATATTTGATAGAATCAACTGAGCTTCGGCATCCTCCAAAATAAATTGATCGATATAATGCTCTATGTCGTCATAGGTTTCAAGGAGTATTTCCGCAAATGAGACGTTGTCCCTTAACATCCTATACATCTGATACAGTTCCTGCTGAGATGATGCTTCATTAGAACCACTCTTAATACTCTGCAACAACGCTTTGATTTCTTTTGCAAGAGCATCTTTTCCTTTCTCAAGATTATACTCCTGAAGACTTTTACGGACATTCTCAACAATAATAACATCATTCTCAGAAACCACATCATTCACCGATATATTATACGCAGAACAAGAAATATTCACTGTAAAATTATTTTCAACATCGAAACTCTGTTTCCACTCAACTGGTTTCCCTATTTCAATCTGTAATACGGGTTCAAAAACACAGGGTTCATCTACTGAGGTGATATATTCACTGACCACCGTCGTATTTTCCTGCCCTTGAGTAGAACAAACTTCCTTGAACTCAACAATTCCCTCGGCATCAAAACCTCTGTTGTTCATAATCGCATTACCAAAAGGAAGATTGATGTTCCCCATCAATGCAACCATAGGTATTATTGACGCAGAGCATAAGAGAATCATGATGATGATAATGATAAAAAACCGTTTCAGACCTTCAAAGTCCTTAGCCCAAAGACCAGTGTCTCCCATCCCTTTTTTCTTAAAAAAAACATTTTTCATCGGCTCATGATTTAATTCTCGTAACGTTGTTCGTGGATGTTGAGAAATCGTTGATCGAATCGATTCCTGAGTTTGTTCAGATTCATCCGCGGGATTGAACGAATCTTGCTTAAACAAGATAGCATCTTTTTGGGGAGATTCGCATAGTTGCCTTTGAAGGATTCTATCGATTTGTTTTTCGATATCAGTTTCAGATGATTTTTGTTTTTTTTGGAAAGAAGAGCAACGTAATTCATCCGTAGTAAACAAGTCCCTGTGCTTCATCGCAGGTTCAAAGACTCCAATAATTGAAGAGAAAAACAGGCAGAAATCACCAATGACGACCTGAATAGAAAGAGTGGAAGTCTCTGAGTCATCCACGAGTACTTTTATGGTCCAACTCCCAGGGTTAGCTTTTTGCGAGATGCTCAGATAAAATTCATAGGTGGTGTTTTTCTTTGAGCAGAAAGACGGATCTAAATAGGTGCTGTCATATCCACTGGCATCTCTCCAGTTTCCATTGTCGTATTCCCATTGATAATAGTTTTTCTCAGATCGTTCATGGAGACCAGGTTCAGTATCTCCATTGTAGGCGATGATGCAAAGTTTTGTATGATCCTCGAGCAAGGTGACATCAAAATAATGGAACATTCCAGCGATGAGGATTGAATCACCAAGTGACACATGGGAAGGGGATGTCAGGGTGGATTGTGGAGATCCCTCAATACAGTTTAGGCTGATTAAGAGAAATGGCAGGATCACTAGAATGATTACTGCTTTCCTTTTTATGCCATAGGCTCGCAACCCATCCGAAATATGCATCCAAAAAAAGTATCTCTTTTCATTATTTATATCTTCCTTTCACCTTTGTTTTCTTTTCAGTGAATCAGTATAATATCTTTTTAGCACTTGTAATGCGTGTACTGTAATCCACTTGCTTGTTTCATTTTTCTTTTCAATGTTTACCAGATATCTTCCATTAAATGTGTTCTCTAGATTCCACCTGCCGTTGGTATCTTGTTTTGAAACCAGAATATCGATAGCTTCTTGCATCCGTGGGTCCTTATATCCTAGTTTTGTTAAGATTCCCAGAATTTCTAAGACATCGGTTTGGTACATGAGGGGAAAACCGAATTTCAGCCACCCTGGTTTTGGGACGTAGTTCAGATTATGGCTGCTTTTATACACATGATGCACTAAAAAGTACTCCGCCCCTTGTTGTATCATTTTTTTCGTTTCAACAGATCGTTTCTGCTCTGGGATTTCCGCAAGAGCTTTTAATGTCTTCACCGCCCCCATGTGGCAGCTATGTCTCCCGAAACATCCTGTCTTTAATCGATCATACGGCCAGCCTTTTGGTCTTTCTGCAATCCGGTCATCGAATCGTTGGTAGGTGGTGATCCATTTGATTGCTTGTTGAAGCCGGGGGTCTTTGAGGTACCCAAGCCGGATAAGGCTCCAGACCATGTTCCCGGTCAAACACGGGATCACCTCACTATGACGACCACCTCCTTTTGTAATACTCGTGGAATATGCAAAGCCGCCGCTTTCTAAATCCTGTGAAACTGAGAGGAGAAACTCACATCCATTCCTTATTCGTTCGTCATTGCCATCAGCGCCAAGCTCTGCAAGGATCATAAGCTGCCAGACGGTGCCTTTGTATTTCGCTTCATAAAATCGCTCAGGCTGTTCCCAGTATCCGTCTTTGTGTTGTTTTGCTACTATGGCTGGGACGACTCCTGTGTTCATGATGTCTTGTTTTGCCTGTCTTACTTCGGGATCCTTGTCCGATTTTCCTAGGAGGTCCTGTAAGGTGAAATAGCGAACGGAGGGATTGTTGCGTTCCAAAAGCCACTGGGTTGGGTCCGCGTGTAGAAACGATTTCCATGAGCTCATAACAATCTTTCTTAGTTCTTGTGTTTATTTTCTTAAACATGTACACCCAAATAAGGATTGTTGAAAATGAATAATTATATTAAATGGAAACCTCGCTGACCTGAGAAGGAATAGGACTATGAAAAAAATAGATAGGCAATATTTTTAAGTACCATGGGGTATTGCCTACCATCAACACCTGGCGGAGGTAATCATATGAATATTTCTGTGAAAAACAATGTTTCTTGGGTCGGGAAAATTGATTGGGACCTTCGAAAGTTCCATGGCAATGAGCTTTCCACGCATAGAGGCTCAACCTATAACTCGTATCTCATTAAAGAGGAGAAAATCGCTCTCATCGACACGGTATGGGGTCCGTTTGCAAAGGAGTTTGTCAGAAATCTTTCCACGGAAGTTGATCTGAAAAAAATTGATTATGTGATTGCGAATCATGGGGAGACTGATCATAGTGGTGCACTGCCTGAACTGATGAGGCAGATCCCAGACACACCAATCTATTGTACAGCCAACGGGGTGAAATCCTTAAAGGGTCATTATCATGAGGATTGGGATTTCAAGGTCGTGAAAACCGGTGATCATCTTAGCTTAGGAAAAAAAGACTTGGTATTTATCGAAGCACCGATGCTGCATTGGCCTGATTCGATGTTCTCCTATCTTACTGGCGATAATATTCTGTTTAGCAATGATGCGTTCGGGGAGCATCTTGCTTCGGAGTTTATGTTTAATGATCTGGTCAATCAGGCGGAGCTTGAGTACGAGGCGATGAAATACTATGCGAATATCCTGACTCCATTCAGTGCTCTTGTTGAGAAGAAAATCAAGGAGGTCTTATCTCTTAATCTGCCTGTTGATATGATTTGCACCAGCCATGGGGTTATGTGGCGGAAGAATCCAAAACAAATCATTGACACCTATCTGAAATGGGCCAACAAATACAAGGAAAACCAAATCACGATTCTCTATGACACGATGTGGAGTGGTACAAGGGTGATGGCAGAGCAGATTGCAAAAGGGATTGTCCATGCAGATACGTCTGTCACCGTTAAACTCATCAACATCGGTCATAGCGACAAGAACGATGCGATAACAGAAATCTTCAGATCCAAAGCAATCCTTGTTGGTTCACCTACCATCAACAAAGGGATTCTTACCGCGGTGGCTTCCTTACTTGAAGAACTTCGCGGATTGGGGTTTAAGGAAAAGAAAGCAGCGGCGTTTGGTTGTTATGGTTGGAGTGGAGAGTCTGTGCATCTGATGAACGATCATTTGAAAGCAGCAGGATTCAGCGTTGTGGACGAGGGATTAAAACTGCTGTGGAATCCCGATGATGCAGGAAGAAAATCATGTATTGAATATGGGAAGACTCTTGCGAAGAAGCTGTGACCATCGCAAAAGAATTGTTATTTAGTATCTGTAGGTGCATATGCAGAT
>CAZLDE010000111.1:0-5732 GCA_964558215.1 uncultured Thermoplasmatales archaeon | reverse complement strand
GTGTACGGCTGAGAAATATCTAAATAACGACGCACTTATCCAGAGATGAGTATTTGATGGCCTATGAAGATTTTTATCACCAGAGAGATACCAAAACCAGGTATTGAGTTATTACAAAAAGAATTCACCATCGAGATGAATCCCTATGATAGAGTCTTAAGCAAAGAGGAAATCATCCAAGGGGTAAAAGGAAAAGATGGTTTGTTATGTCTGCTTACAGATCCCATCGACAAGGATGTTATTGCTGCTGAACCGAAGCTCAAGATGATTGCCTCCTATGCGGTGGGATATGATAATATCGATGTTGCTGCAGCAACAAACCGAGGAATTCCGGTAAGTAACACTCCTGGTGTACTAACTCAAACCACTGCAGAGCTGGCCTGGGCTTTGTTGTTCTCTGTGTCCCGTCGCATTGTCGAGGGTGATGCATTTACAAAAGAGGGGCGGTTCAACGGTTGGGCGCCGATGCTTCTACTTGGGCAGGATATTTCCCAGAAGACGTTAGGAATCGTTGGGACTGGTCGTATCGGCACTGCGTTTGCCTTGAAAAGCAAAGGATTTGATATGAAGGTACTCTACACAGACGAGCAGAAAAATGAACAGCTTGAACGAGAGCTTGGGGCAAAAAAAGTACCTTTATCGACGTTGCTGAAAGAGTCGGATTTCATATCGCTGCATGTGCCTTTAACACCTGCAACAAATCATATCATCGACGAAAAAGAACTCAAAAGTATGAAAAAAACAGCAGTAATCATCAATACCTCACGAGGACCAATCATACGGGAAACAGCATTGATAAAGGCATTGAAGGAACACTGGATATTCGGGGCTGGTCTTGATGTCTACGAAAATGAGCCAGAGATCTCAAATGAATTGAGGAGTCTACAGAACGTGGTTCTCCAGCCGCATACAGGCTCTGGTACCCTTGAGACACGGACGAAAATGGCACTCATGGCTGCAGAAAACTTACTCATCGGACTGAAAGGTGGCATCCCACCCAACTGTATCAACAAAGAAGTGTTTCAAAAAAGATCTATAAGGTAAAGACCCAGACCTCAGGTTGTTTCGGGAGATCGTCTTTCTCGATATCAATTTCGTTTCCCACTTTAATGATTTTATAGATGTTTTTCTCAAGGAATGGTTCAACCCCGGCAATCGGGATTGACAACCCCTCAATACGGTAATGCATTGGAATGATAATCTTTGGTTTTAACGTCTGGATTACTCGCCATGCTTGCTCAGCATCAATCGTATAGTTCCCGCCAACCGGAATAAACAATATATCGATGTTACCTATCTGCTGTACTGTTTTTTCATCAAGTTCATGGCCCAGGTCACCTAAATGACAAAACGTAATATCATCACAGATGAATTTATACAAAACCATGGCCCCTCTTCGTTCCCCCTGCGCAGTATCATGGAAAGCAGGAATCCCGCTGATTTGAATATTACCTATTGTCCGTTTCCGTTCATCGGTGATCACCTTTGAATTTTCCTTCTCCACGGTTTTCACACTATTATGGTCATAGTGATTATGGGAAACAAAAATAATGTCACCTACGACATTCGGTGTAGGTATACCAATCGATTTTCCATCATGTGGGTCGGTTACGATCGTAACATCGTTTGTTATCTCAAAGCAGGAATGGCCATGCCACCGGATCTGAAGCATAAAACTCCTCCCTCAAATATGGAATCCCTAGAATAACCAACGATGTATAAATACATTGTGAAAAATTAGGGACGAAGCCGACCGAGCTTGATGTACTCGACGTTCTTTTCATCGATACAAGCAAAGATGAATTCCTTATTCACCGAATGCGCCAATCGAACTGCACGGCTGACCTCCGCCCAAATACTAGTGAATTCTTTTTCTACGACATGAATAAGATATTCTGCATGGGTTTTATCAGGCAACTGAGTATACGCGCGGAAATGAGCACCAAATTTAAACCCAGTTTTCACAAGTAGCCCCCGTTGTTTCAAATCCTTAAACACCATAAGACGTTGAACAACGTCCGGCTGATGTTGTTGCATCAGACGTATGCAATTTGCCTTTGTCAGTTTTTTACCATCGATTGACTGAATTTCAAGGACGTCTTTTTCAAGAAGATATAATGCTTCAACAAATGAAATCTGCAACAACTCACCAAAAGGTTTTCCGAAAAACTCATTATTAAGGAGCTGGGAGCTGAGTTTTTTATCAAAAACAATCAGACGGTTTTTCAATAGAACACATCGTCCAGACTGATATCGTTGTTCAGAAATATAGCCATGAAGGTCTACCCCAGAGACCGTATAATAAGTAATATCTCCTTCTTCATCAACAAGTGCGAACCAGAGGACGTCACCTTTCTGTGTAAATCTATGTATCAAACGCAATGTAGCATTGATATCAAGAATATCTCTTTCGGAGAAAGCAGTGATGACACAGGACGGTTCAGTAGAATTTTTTGTTTTATATTTATGAAAAGAAACTTGGGAGTCATCATCCACGAGTGTGATAGCATGTCCTCTTGCGCGCAAATCTTTATACACCAAGTATTTTGTTTCAAACTCAGGTATCTGTTGAACAGCACGCTTGAGAAGATCCGAAAAAGAAATTTGTTTTCTCTCATGATATACTATCATCTTTCCTTCATCAAGCAAAAAAAGACCTTCAAGCAGGTTTAAGTGTAATTTATTTGCTGCTCTTAATGCACCAATATGGCTTTTGGTATATACTCTTCCGATATCATTTGATTTCTGTATGATAATCTGGTTTTTTATAAGCTCTCCAGAGATATCCATACCACGAGGTAAAGGAGCATGTGTTATTTCTGTTTTTTGTAGTAATCCTCTATGCTCCGCGGGGTCGAACTTTTTAGAGAGAAGTGTTCTTTTTGTTTTTTATCACCGAAAAGACCAGAGAATAAAAGCCCAAAGCCAACCCCGGCAATCCCACCAATCAATGCAAACAGTATAAAAAGTCCAAGATACCGACTCGGGCCGATGTCCCAAGGAAGTATTGTGTTTTTATCAGGGATTCCAACATAACGGGATGATTCCACCCCATAAGGAGCTGTAAATCGCAACGCACCGGAGATCATATCAGCATATTTGTAGTAGACGATCGCGTTGTTAAGTGACGATTCGTTTGCAAGACTCTGACCGTACTCATAATAACTTACAGCAAGTACAGGCTCGATACCAATGTTCCTGCTTTCGGCGATACTGGCACTGGCTTGTTCTCGTGCACGTTCGACCTTTTCGGTGGTGACCCCGTCAACGAGTTCCAAGGCAAGATTGGCTTTGACTAATGCTTCAAAACCCCCGAACAATGCTGCTGCAAAAAATCCTTCCTCATGTTGGTTTCGAGCAGCGGTAAGAAGGGTTTTTGCGTCACTGAGATAGCTCGATGTCTGGCCTATTTCATTTACGATAATCTCAGAATAGACAATGGCTTGCTGAGCATCATCAAGGTATTCCTCGGCAAGGGTTTTGATGGTGGACGTGTTTATTTCCCCGGAATCAAGGAACGAGGTTGAGATATTCAACCACCATTGAACGCTTTCTGTTCGTTGCTGCGTGTAGGCTACCTTGTATAACGAAGTGAGGAAGTCCCCAGAAAGGAAGCTTGCGTTTGCCTCTGAGAGGTATGATGCTGCTTCATTAATCCGTTGCTGGGCAGCACCGACGCATTGTAACGTCACCATGCCTTCGATGGGAGCATCTCTTGCTAGAGCGCTCTTGTTTTGAAAGGATTGTACAGTTTGATTAATAAGATTTAAGACAAAGCTTGATTGATTGTCAGAGGAAAAGTACTGACAGGTATAAGAGACGAAATGAGCATCGATAAGTGATTGAAACGATTTACTGGTACTCGTGTAGTACACCTCTTGATCATACCAGTGTTCGGATTCAAGAAGCTTATCACCTGCGTTATTCAGAAAATCTGTTACCTGATTTCTATAGTAGGTAGGATATCGATTTGGTATTGTCGTACGATTGAACAGGTCACTTGCATTTTGATAGGTGCTACGAGCATCATCTAGAAGGACTGTCGCAAGAGGTTTCATCGCACGAGTGTAATCCTCTGTCGTTACCTTATCCGGGGATTCCTTTAACGGAAAATTCCAACCAGTGAAATACAAAAGAACATCATTGATATCCTCAACCTCGACAACTTCCATTCCATAATTGGTTCTTGCATACTCAGAAACGTTCCGAGTCACGGGATAGGTGTTCTGCCAGAGAATACCATTGATGTTTTGATACTCGGTGACCATCTCCGTATAGGTCATTTGTCCTTTTGGTATTAAAAACCGCTTTGCCCCTACGCTATAGGCTGCGTCAATTTTATAGGGGATCCCTCCAATAGGACCGATGCTTCCGTCTGGGTTAATCATCCCAGTCATAACGGTTGTGTTATCAAGCGTCCAATTCTGTAGTAAAGCAATCACCGCAGCTGTCATGATAGCCCCCGCGGAAGGCCCACCAATCATCGGAGACGAGGTTCGAACAACAAAGAAAAAATCACAAGTACGGGGATCAAGATGAGGTCTTGTGTCGGTTCTGACCAGAGCACTAGCGACCTTCACCGCAAGACGAGCAGACCCCTGCATGTCGACATCGGTCAACGGTAGTGTATCAACAAAGACACGGCCACTGCCGTTTCCCTGGATAGTCACCGTGATTGTTGAGATCACACCGATGTACCCGGTTCCTAGCTCTGAAACAGCTGGTGCATAGACTGTGACATTCCGATATTCCAATGAGATATTCCCTTCTGCAATCGTCCCAGCTGGATGTCCACTTGCAAACGAAAAACAGGAAGAGCACAGAAGGCAAATGCCAAAGATATATAAGAGTAATTGCTTCTTCATATGCCAACCCCACATGGTTTTGGTTTAATTACAAATCATATACAAAAACTTTACTGTTCATAATCCCTATTTTACTAGATATAGGTTCAACGATGTCTTTGATAAAACCTTGCGTTTCGTTCCCGATATTCTTAAGTAGGTTCACAGGATACCATTTCTCGTTTGAAACCATCCATCCAACGGTTGGATGAATACCCTGTTGGACACTGGAGGGATCTATCTATGGTACAGCTACATGAAATGATATTACGAGACGGACATCAATCATTACTTGC
Source organism: uncultured Thermoplasmatales archaeon (assembly GCA_964558215.1). Taxonomy (GTDB): domain Archaea; phylum Thermoplasmatota; class E2; order DHVEG-1; family DHVEG-1; genus SM1-50. Next base: position 592 of record CAZLDE010000111.1, on the reverse strand, counting down.
CACAAGAATGAGAACCGAAGATATGCTGCCGATTGCAGAAAAACTTGACCAGGTCGGGTTTTTCTCACTGGAGGTTTGGGGTGGTGCGACGTATGATGTCTGCATCAGATACCTTAATCAGGACCCCTGGGAACGGTTAAACAAACTGAAAAAAGCAATACCGAACACACCTCTGCAAATGCTTGAGCGAGCCATGAACATTGTTGCGTACTGGAATTTCCCTGATGATGTCGTCAAGAAATTCATTTATATGGCGAAAAAAAACGGTTGTGATTATTTCCGTATCTTTGATGCATTAAACGATTTACGGAATCTCAAGGTTCCCATGCAGGCGGCAAAAGAGAACGGTGGTCATGTCCAGGCATGCCTCAGCTACACGATCTCACCGATTCATACAGTAGACTATTTTGTTGACAAATTCATCGAATTAAAAAAAATGGGTGCCGATTCAGTCTGTATAAAAGACATGGCTGGGATGATTTCCCCGAAACGTGCGTACGATATCATCAAAGGAACCAAAGAAGCAGGAGTCAACCTGCCGATGGATCTACATTCGCACTATACAAGTGGCATGACAGGGATGGCATACCAA
>CAZLDE010000110.1:0-5818 GCA_964558215.1 uncultured Thermoplasmatales archaeon | reverse complement strand
GGTTAAAATACATATATAAAAAGTATCATAAATGTATATATATTTAAATATATTCTTTTTACTTTTTTACACCACGTCTCCTCCCTGATAACTATAAATAATGAACGCCGAGGAGGAGATTTGAACTCCTGCGGAGCTAACGCCCCACGAGCTTTCCAGGCTCGCGCCGTACCGGTCTGAGCCACCTCGGCATAAACACGACCGCAATGCCGTGCCTCTTTATGTCTTTTTCCAGATGGATGGATACGTCCCTTTATTCATCAGCACACGTTCCAGGGACGCACAGATGCCTGTATCCTTCTCAATGACCTGTACAGACGGGACTAGCATCTTCACCAACGCAACCCCTTCCTCCTTCAACGTCAACACCGCTGCCAACTCACCAGCCTGTATCTCATCATCGATTTCCACAACCCCGGGGATGGCAAGGCTCGCACCATGACACAAGGCATCGACAGCGGAATCACGCACCACAATCTTTGGCACAACATCCAAAAGCCGCTCCATCGACACAATCGTATTGCGCAATCCAGACTCGTCCCCATCCTCCTTCCAGAAGATAAACGCATCCTTTACATCCTGCAAGCTCACCGCTGAGGCTTCTGTGATATTGCCCACCCGCGTACGACGCAGCTCGGCAAGCTGCGCACCACACCCGAGCTTCTTACCGATATCGACACACAATGTCCGAATATAGGTCCCAGCCTCGCAGCCGACACGGAACAGCACCTCGGTTCCTTGGATCTCCAGAATCTCAAGATAGTACACCTCACGCGTCCTCCGCACTCGTTTCACCGCGGAACGCAGAGGCGGCATCTGAGAGATCGCTCCAACAAAACTTGCGCAGACATCCCTTATTTTCTTCTCATCAACCGGTCTATGAAGTTTCATCAGTGAGATGTATTCCTTCCCAGCGACAAGAAGCACCTGTAATGCACGGGCAGCATCACCAAGAGCAACAGGAAGCACACCAGTCACCGCGGGATCCAGTGTTCCTCCATGCCCTGCTTTTTCGATTTCAAGGATCTCTTTTACCCAGGCAACAACCTGATGAGACGAGGGTCCTGAGGGTTTATCAAGATTAATAAAACCATTCTGTAACAACTCTCGTATTGACCGTTCAGAAGGGACTTTCCCATAATGACTATTTGTCGTCGCAGAGGCTTTTATCAACCGTTTCCTCTGTTTTAACGACGGTAACATGTTTTTTTTCTCAGACATTTCATCTCTCAGAATAACAGAAGGATATAAAAACTCGTTTATCCCTCAATATACTTCACAATGATTCCTGTTATTTCCTCAGGAGTCTTATCAGCGGTATCTATGATAACATCATAAATGGAGGTATCACTGACGTCGATCCCATAATATTTTTTATAGCGGGCTGCTTCACTTTTCTCTCTTGTAAGGATCTCCTTTTTTCGTTTCTGGATATCCCCTTGCTCCCGTTTGACGATACGACCTGCTCGAATTGCGATATCAGCTTTCAACAGGACTTTGAATGCAGGGATATGATTCCGGTACGCAAGCCAGCCAGAGATACGTCCTTCCACAATGACATTGCCCTGTTTCAGAACATCAAGCTGATACTGGTCAAGCTCCAAATCGATTTCCCGATGGGACTCGCAGTACGTTCCGAATTCCTCAAGGCTCATGTGATGTTTCTCTGCAAGCTGTCGGAAGATCTCACCAGAATACACATACCCAAGCCTCAGTTGTTTTTCTAAAAGCTGTGCCACCGTTGTTTTTCCAGTTCCCGGAAGACCACTGATAGTGATCGTCGTCATACTGCCTCTATTTCGCTGATGGTCTGATGCTTTTCCGAAGATTCTGCCACCGGTCCGTCCAGCTGAACCATTTCAACCCCTGTCGGATCAACTGACCTGCTAAAAACGAAAAAAGCATGTACAGGAAAAACCAGTTGGACATCAGGAAACCATCCCGTCCGAACAAAGACACACCATTGCCCCAGGGGACCGTGAAATACGAATAATACACAATATTTCCTAAAAAGTAGGTAAGCCAGATGAAAATAGGGGCGATGAAGATAAAGAGGAAAAACATCGATTTCATCATACCACCAGAGGATTGTGTCGTCATCTTCATGATCTGCGGTTGCATCTTCATAAGCTTCTGCAGTCGGTTCTGGTTTCCCTCCTTTCTTGCTTTTGTAATCTCTTTGTTGAATGCCTTGCTTGCTTCCTGTGCCTGACCCATTGCTTTCCAGTTCGTAAACAAATGAGTGAAGAACGATGAAAGAAATACGACAACGACCCCAGCAAGCACGATAGTAACCAGGGGGTTTGATCCTCCAAAACCGATAAGCGGGGCAAAGACGGAATTAAGTGAAAGAGCAACGGTGCTTCTGATGTTCTCATTGCCAAAGATCAAAATCATGACAAAGAGAAGAACCATAAGAAGAAGCATCTGCCCAGTTTGAGCGAAATCATCAAGTTTTCTCATCGTATCACCGGCTCCGCTTCTTTAACCGCCGCATCAAGGGCGTTATCATGGTTAAAGACGATTTTCACGGTGGCACCCGTAAGAGTGGCATAGGACATGGCCGCAGCCCGGTTCATCATTTGATGCTCTGCGATCTTCTCAACAGAATCAGGGTCCCGGTTCCGAGTCGTATCCTTCGCCCGTCTATCATAGATTTCTTGGGGGTCTGCTTCAACAAGGACCAAAGCGGTCGGGTTGAGTTTCTTTAACACCCATTCCGGTAGGCCCGGCATGTATCCTTTTGGTGTTTTCACCGTGCAATGGGTGTCGAGGATGACGTTTTTCATCTTACCAACCTTCTCAGCAGTTTTTATCTGCAGTTCTTTCTGCTGCTCTAGACTTAGTTTCCTCATCTCGTCACGGTCTTTGACCAGTTTCATCTCTTTGGCGATATCAATCATGACAGACCCGAAGGTGACAAAAGTAATGTCAAGTCCTTCTGCTGCCTTCTGCATCACGGTAGTCTTCCCCACCCCGGGTATCCCGGTAACAACAATGACTCCCATGGTCTTCCTCACTATTCTGCTCCGAAGAAACCTCTTAGGATCGGATGCATCTCCATTGCTTGTTCTTTCGCAATCTGCTCATAGAGTTGAATCATGATACCCACGGTTAACAGTACTCCTGTTCCACTTGCGTTACCTACAGTACCAATCGCATCAGCTCCTGCTGCAAGGGCACCGACCGCGGCACCACCAATCACTGTCACAACTGGGATGTACCGTTCAAGTACTCTGCCTAACACACGAGGATCCCGACGGAACCCCGGCATGACCATACCTGACTGTTGAATCTGTCGTGCAACTGCATTTGGTCCCATATCTGTCGTCTCAATCCAGAACTTCGCAAATAGAATGGAACCAAAGATCATGATGGTGAGGTAAATGAGGGTTTTGAGTGCGAATTGCCATGGCGCATGACCACCATACCCACCACTGATGATAGGAATGAGCCAGCTGTTCACGCCATTCAGGTTTGACAGATACCACGCTCCTCCTGCGTACGGCATGGTCGAACCCCCGGTTGTATCGTACGCCCCTATCCACCATTGACCACCAATGCCCGGTAATCCTTTCAGCCCGGGATGGGTGTAGAATAATAAGGCGAACATGTTGATGTTTGCAAGAAGTGCTGACATCAGAATGACTGGGATGTTCGATGCATAAATGAGTCGAATCGGATATCGACCACGAGCCCCTCGTACTTTTGCATGGGCCAAGGGTAACTCGATACGTGACGATTCAGTAAACGTCACAATAAAGAAGACAACGAGAGTCCCTATGAGGGGAACAAGAGCGTTTTGGAATCCTCCATGGCCAATAAAAAGCATCTGGAACCCACCTTCCACCATCTCTCCAAGGCTCATCTGGGATGCAAGATAGTACGTCCCAGGGATGGTCCCCGCGGGAGGATTTGAGATGCTGATTGGTTGGGCTGACGTCCCCGGTAACCAGTTGAAGAGTCCGGTGAATATAGATTGTGAGACACCAGCAGCAATAAACAAGGAGATACCAGAACCAATTCCCCACTTTGAGATCAGCTCATCCATGAGGAACACAAGATAAGCTCCCATGAACAACTGTAAAATGATAATGAGATCAGCTATCATCCTTCCACCGACCAGTGCCGTTAACCCGTCACTGGGGCTGAGATACCCATAGACCTGAGGTACTGCTTCGATGAAGATCATGGCGATAACAAGGACTTTCTGGGTCCCCTGGTAAATCGCTTTATCCTCTTTCTTAGTCAAATCCAGTTTAATGATTTTTGCACCAACGAAGAGCTGGAGAATAATCGAAGCGGTGACAATCGGTCCGATACCAAGGTGCATAATAGAACCAGACGCCCCAGCCATGATCGCTCGGTAGCTGGCGAACATATCAAGGATAGACCCGCTCACTCCATAGATCATGATGTTTGTGAGAATGAAATAGAGAATCAGACACAGGACGGTCCAGAAGATCTTCGACCGGAAGTTCACATGGACCTCTGGTTTTTGCACTGCAGGCCAGCGTTCGATAATCGGTTTTAAGGCATATAAACGGCTCTTCTTCTCTTCTGCCATGGTACAAACCCTTATTCTTCTATTTTTACTTCGCCACCATGTTCCGCTATCTTATCGATTGCTTTCTGAGAGGCGGATTTCACGGTGATTTTATATCCGTGTTCAACGATTCCTCCACCAAGGAGTTTATCATATCCTTCTTTTGTAAGGTCGATTTCCTTCTTACCGTGGTACTTTTCATCTAACTGACCAACGTTGATGATCCGGTCTTCCTTAAGGAGACTTGGGTCTCGTTTGAACCCATGAACACCGAAATGATCAGGCATGTATTTCAGCATATATGAAAACTTGTGTTTATGCAGTCCAGCGTTTCCTCTGCCACCACGTAACCCTGAGCCTCGCCCACCTTTCTTTCCTTTTCCATGGGTCATGGATCCTCTGAATTTCTTCGTCTTTGTTCGTGCCACATTAATCACGTTCCAATTTCTTCTTTGTATTTTTTAAGTCGAAAGCACATAAAGTACTATATTATTATCTTTTCGGATGTGTTTTAAAGGGGGAACAGGTCGTTGTTTCTGTCGTTTTTCGTCTGTCTCCCTATGTATTATCCGGTTCTAATTCATATGCGGTACTGTTGATTGTTTTCCTTTTGTGTTAGGGGGCAATAGTGAAAGAGTTTTTAAAGCATTCTAGTTTTTGTTTTTCTGTGAAAGCAGGTATTTGTTGTTTTTGTCAAGATCGATAAACAGATCTGCAACCTCTACGAGTTTATGAGAGGTGGTCCGACCAAATGCCATGACCTCTGTTCTACATCCTAGGCTTTTTGCATGTTCAAGGAGGTCTGAGAAATCACCATCTCCACTGATAAGAATGATTGTATCAAGCTTTGGAGCAAGACGCATGACATCCATGGCGATTCCGACATCCCAGTCGCCTTTCTTTGCACCTCCATAGAAAACCTGCAAGTCCTTTGACCGTACTTCAAAACCAATTTCTTCAAGGACGCTATAGAATGTTTGTTCATCTTTGACGTCAGCTTTAATAACGTATGCAATCGCGCGAACGAGTTGCCGGTCTGCTATCGCTTCCTTTAATACTATTTTGAAGTTGACTTTCTTGTTGTAGAGGTTTTTTGCAGAATAATACATGTTTTGGACATCAACGAATACACCGATTCTTTGATCTTTGTTCCTTCCTTGGGACATGCTTCTACAGCCTATTGTTTCTACGATGTGAACCTTGTTTTCTTTTATTAGCCTGAGTTTCGCACTTAAATAAAAGTTAAGTGCCTTCAGTGGTTGTATTTTTTTG
>CAZLDE010000109.1:0-5827 GCA_964558215.1 uncultured Thermoplasmatales archaeon | reverse complement strand
CCATTATATAATAAACGTATTAGAAATCAATTCCAACCATCATACGACCCAAGAAAAACAGACGCCGACACCAAATCCATGTCTTATAATACATATTAATACATATGTAAAAAGAAAAAAAATAAATAAAAAAGAAAAAAATAAAAGGATTCTAGGAGACGTTCAGGATGAACGGCCCAATCAATAAGGCGGTTGCGGTTTTTTCCAGTTCACCGACCGTGACCAGGATCTCCACCCGACCAAGACCAAACACGAAACCAGTTTTCGCCTTGGGGGCAAACCCAGACATAATCTTATCAAATGACCCTGAAGAGTACCGTCCAAGCAGAATCAGGTTTCCTTGGATTGCGATCGACCAGTTCACATCAGTTGCAGCCCCTGCCCCCGTGTTCTTAATCTCTGCAGTGACACTCCCAACACCAGCGGCGATCTCACCAATCTCGATGCAGGGAAGAGCATCTATGTGAATGCAGGCTACCTCAGACCAGTCGCTTTCCAGACTATCCGTGTCTTTTGCTTTTGCCTTGATAGTATAGTCACCTATCACCGTCCAGGTATGATTCAAAGCAATAGACTCACCGGACTCAAAAGGCCCTAACCAACCGGTCATCTCATCACCCCAATAGATCATGTAGAACACATCATTGTTCTGCGGATCTGTCGTCCGGAATGTAAAGGAATACTCGATTCCGATTTCCCCGGTCGCGGGACCAAGAGGTTTCTCAGGGATATCTGGAGGTGTGTTAATATTTGTCTCCCCATTCCAGAGCTTCACCGAGGAGTCACCAAGCACGTTATATGCCTCAAAATAGTATTTCGTCAGACCCGACCCACCATAATATTGATAGAGATAATAAAGCCCCATATTGGTCATTCCACCAATCATCTCAAGATTATCCTCCCACCAGGCTTTAAACATCCGTCTCTCCAAGATATCATCCTCATCCCAGTAAGTTGAGGCAGACGAACCCCAGAACGCTAGTCCCCCTTTGTTTTCAACCCGAAGCCATGTCTCACCAAAACATTCGCCTTGATTAAAAGGATTTGTTGAACACGCATGGCTACAGACAAACGGATACATGTAATAATTCTGAAGGTTCTGGACATTACTTTGATCGTAGGGAACACAACCCCATCCACCAGAGTATCCATGCCCAGAATAGACACACAGGCTTCTCCCATCGTTCAAGGCGTTTGTGATATCTGCCGTGCTTCCCCCCTGCGATTCATAAATCTTATCACAGGTATAGTTGTTCGGTGCCAAATAGTTATCGATTACATAGTTATGGGTGTCTTCCGCCATCCCACCCGCATCACTTGATGCGATAAACGCTGCTTTCTTAATCCAGGATTCGTTCGGGAACACACCGACCTCATAATACATGGTTTTATCAACCATTATGTTCACATGTTCGACGGTGGCCGCAGGAAACCGGCTGACAATGAGATCAGCAAAATAATTCCCCTGATCAATGGTCGCATAATATAGATCAGTACATGTACTGGTTTGTGTACCCGTCCATGTCGGAATCTGAGCAACATCACCGACTAACAAGACATACGCTGGAGGCGTCGTCCAGTTGTTGAACGCATCAGCAATATAGCTTTTGATGCTTTCTTTTGTGACCCCACCAGGTATCTCAGAGGTTTTCGTCACGGTTGTCTCAAAACCCAAGGAGTCTTTCCAGTCAGCAAACGGGGCAATCGCATCAATGAATGAATCATCAGTAATGATCAGATACCCTTCTTTCCGCAGCCCATTTCCCGAAGTACCCTGCAACGCACCATAGTTGACAAACGAGGTGCGGAAGAGTTGCTCAAAGGATGAAGTGGTATATCGATCAATCCTCTCAGCGGTCTTCACTAGATCACTCCCTGGAAGATCGATACGGATCTCACAGTTGGTCATGATGCGTAATTTTCCAGATGCAGGAGTATACTGCACGGGGGATACACTCAGTAACGCGATGTTACGTCCTCGCAGTTCCCCAATCATACTGACCTCAGCGATGCTTGAAGGAACAAATAAATCCTGCATGTAGAAGCTTTCATCGATGGTAAACGGTACCGTCGCATCCTCTATTTTTATCAAAGAATCTTGAACAGGGACAACCCATGAGGGAAGTTGCAACGCGTCAAGCGATGTCGTCTCCCAGGTCACCGATTCAACAACAAGCTCTGGGACCGCACCTTGAGGGATCTCCAGGAACCGGGAGATCACCGGAAGCTGAGGCTGACCAACAACCGTGGAAACCCCCTCGCCAGGTATTTCCACTGTTGCATAGTCCTGCCCCGCAAGAACACGCTGACTAAATGTTAATGGTGAAGGTGTGATACTGACCGTGATGAAAGGCTGGTCGGTGTAATGAAACGTCGATGTTATACCATTTGAGTTCATAGAAAACGACTCACTCGTCGGATGAACTGCACTAACCCCTGCCGAACAGAGAAGTATCAATGCAACAGCTGCTTGAAGATACATATTTTTCTTACTATCATGCTTCATTCTTCATATCCCCTAATAATTCTTATTATTCTCTATTTAACACTAACAAAATTCATATTTATATAGATATCGACTCTATGAAAATTCCAATACTGTCCTCGGAGTCCAGAATTTCTTTCATGTATGATTTTCATTTAACACTTATACTCCTTGATTACGTTCTTCATTGCATGGAAATCATCTTGTCTCTGAAGAGGGAAAAATGTGCTAAGGCCGGAGGAACACCAAAGGCCCCAGAAGGAACCCAGACGCGGTTTTCTCAGCGACATCTGCTTTTACAAGGACAGTCACTGACCCGATGCCTAAGACAAAACCGGTTTTTATCTGTGGGCTGAACCCAGGGACTATCTTGAGAATTGTTCCGGACGTCTCCCTTCCCATGAGAACCACGCCACCCTGAAGAGAAATCGACCAGTTCACATTCAATGCTTCACCGGCACCGGTGTTTGTCACCTTTGCGGTGATGCCAAACCCACCTGTTATTTCACCAATCTCGATATGCGGGGAATCCGTGATGTGAACGGTGATAGGATCGGACCAGCCGCTTTCAATGCCAGCAGTGTCCTTTGCTTTCACCTTTACCGTATAGCCACCAGAGGCGGACCACTGATGCGATGCTTCTGCAGAGGCACCCGAGTCAAACGGACCAAGCCAGTCACCCATGCTGTCACCCCAGGACCAGAGATAGTACACCTGTTGACCCTCAGGATCGGTTGTGCTGGTGGTATACGAATAGTCGGTATTGGTCCCACCACTGGTCGGACCAACAGGTTGATCAGGGTTATCTGGGGGTTGATTTGCGTTTGCTGCAGCAAGGTTCTGCACGGCATCGATGTCAACTGCAGGGTTTACCTCACTGGGATTGCCATTTCCATCATCAACGATTTTTACGTAGCGAGCTGACTCTACTGAACCAGCAGCTAGATCAAACTCAGAAGTCCCCATTCCATTCCCAAGCAACACCCAGGGGCCTTCCCAGTCACTAGAGACGTACACGGAATATCCATCCTCTGTTGCGTCACCCTCGAACACCTTCAGGTCGGTCGCATCAGGGAGATTCGTGATCTGATCAAACATATCGACAATAATATGTCCACCGACACCAAGCGATGCACAGATGTCGTCTGGCGGCCCAAGACATGCAATGCCCTCGGTGGGGTTTGTCTGATAATTATCAGAGGGAGCATAGTACGCACAGGTCGTGACTTGGTACGCATAATATTGATTAGTTGGGCTGAGTGCGACATTTAACACCGTTGGTTCTCCTTCTTCAACATCAACGGTGTAGGTTTTCTCCTGATACCCATTTGCTCGATAATGTACGGTATATGTCCCGGGGAGCAGAATGCGATGGTAGTCTCCAATTTCAGGGTCTGTGAAACAAGGCCAGAACACCTCATCAACCCAGACCGTCGCAGCAATCGGCTGTCCGTTATTTGCATTGGTCACCACTCCAGTCAGTCCCATGTCCGCTGCAGTGATGATATCCATCATCCCTTCACGGTTCAGGTTCCATGCTTGAGGTATGTCAGAAGTCTGCACTTCGATGGTCCAGTCGATGTCACCTCGACATCCGTAACTAAAATCATTGCAGTCCCCTAGGGTCTGATACCAATCATATCCTTCAACGACCCAATACCCGTTATGGGATGCGTACATCTCTGACAAATAGACGACAGCGTCATCATCAGGTGCACGTTGATGTTTATAGTTCCACACATAGTTAACGATGTTACCAGAGCAATGATATGAGAGCGACAGCCCAAAGTTATTTTCCAACGCATTCTTTCGTATCGCTCGTGTCTCAGGCTCAGAGTACGGGGTAGTGCTTTCAGGCATATACCCATAATTTCTATTGAGGTCAACCCCATGGGCATTGTATCGAGTACCTGCTTCACGTCCATCAGGATTCATCATTGGGATAATCCATATCTCCCTGTTGTCAATCAGGTTTGTAATCGTCGGATCAACACTGTAGTTCTGGGCGAGATGAAACGCCAGGTTCAGTGGTAGTTCTGCAGACATGTATTCATTGCCATGATGAAGACCAATAATGCGGACCTCCGGTTCGTTTTCCTCGGTATCAGGATTGTCCGTTATCTTTAAACCCCAGAGGGTTCTTCCTTGTACACTCTGCCCAAGCTCATACAATCGGGTGATCTCTGGGTAGTCTGCTGCGATGTTTTGAAGCTCTGTGGTCATCTGCGCATAGTTATGGAAATCACGAGCAAACTGTGGTGAGTATACCCACCCATGCTCTCTTGCGACCTCATCGGGAACCAACTCTGGAGAGAAATTCATGACTGAAAGCCATTGATATTCCTCTGGTGAGGCAAGAATAACAACGGAGGTTCTGGCTTGATCAATCTGAAGAATGGTCATTCGTTTCTGAAGAATCTGATCTAGCATTTGTGAATCTGACAACGGAACAGCGATGACAAGAGACTCAATCGAGTATTGTGTTATCGTCTGTGCGGTGAGAAAACCCCCGAGTACCAGGGTTATGCCGAGTGTGAAAAAAACACAAAGCGTATAGGCTTTTCCAATTGTTTTTGTTCGATGATTCATCTTCTAATATCCCCCGTGTGGTCTATGGAAACATGTTTCTTAAATATTACCGTTGTGCGAACCAAAAGAAGAAAGAGATGTAATTGCCTGCTTTCTTCCAAGGCTAGTGCTGTGTAATCAACCCTGCATTAGACAAGGTAGGATTCGTTATAGTATATTTCTATTAATATATTGATAGTAGGTTCTTATATAAATAACGTTCGTCGATTTTCTGTCGTTATGAATAGTGAAGTTTAAAAGAAAAAATTATAGGATACGGTTAAGAATTGAAAAAAAAAAAATCATCAACGTATTATGATTGATGTGTATTGAGAATCTGAATCACGCATTCTTTTAGTTTTAGAATGTCAAAGGGTTTTACGATATAATCTTCTGAACCGAGACGCCCTATGCCCATACTCATCTCATCACCTTTTGCAGTGAGAAAGACAATCGGAACGGAGCGCCAACGGTTATTTTCTTTAATGCGTGCAGCGACATCCCAACCGCTCATTTGTGGCATCATTATATCTAATAAAATCAAATCAGGGATCTGGTTTTCCTGTAACATCTTGAGGCATTTCTCTCCACTATCCACCCCGATAACACGATATTGTCCTGTGGAATCCTCGAAAACTTGTTTAACTGAGATGAGGATATCAGGATAATCGTCAACCACGAGAATTGTTTTTGGCATCCACTCCAATCAACTGATATTTAGTATATATATCTGCTGTTGTTTTTTTGTCACTGAGCGCTCATAGAAGATTATTA
>CAZLDE010000108.1:0-5849 GCA_964558215.1 uncultured Thermoplasmatales archaeon | reverse complement strand
TCAGTATCCTATCATTATTAAATGTAAATCCTCTAATTAAACATTCCTATACAAAGAGATGTGCGCTCCTACCTAAACAATGAGAAATCTTGTCTGTATCGGCTTATCTTCCTATAATGGAAACATGAAGGAAAACCCCTGTTATTTTTGTTTCTTGGAATGAATATTTTTCAAGAAAACATCTCTGAAAAAAATGATTGGTCCACCAATCCCCTGTTTCATATGAATTTTGACAATGTATTTAATAGACAATCATCATACAGACTACGCGGTAAAAATATTTTATATTCAACGCATAGCATACTATCCCAGAGGTGAGGAATGTGATTGGACTGAGTGCCTTAAAGATGTGGAACAAGGAGTCGATTTTACAATCAATCCGGGAACAGAAAGTTCTTTTTGTTCGGTTACAGTTCGTTGACATTCTCGGTACTCCAAAAAATATCATTATCCCTGCGAGTGGCATTGAGACGGCACTTGATGAGGGGATCCCTTTTGATGCATCGTCCATCGCCGGGTACGCAACCATTGAGGAATCAGACAAAATCGCAAAACCGGACCCGATGAGTTATGTGATTCTTCCTGAAAGTGTTGAACATCGAAAAACCGCCAAACTGAACTGCGACATTTTCGAACCAAGCGGGAAACGATTCGAAGGCGATGTGAAATACATTTTAGAAAAAATGATGCAGAAATCTGTAAAACTCGGGTACGTTTACAATACTGGTCCTGAATGCGAGTTCTTCTTATTTAAAAAAAATGGTGAGAATTCAACGGTCATACCAAACGACACCGCAGGGTATTTTGATTTATCCCATCGAGATCTCGCAGAAGGAGTCCGGGCTGATATCACAGTAGCACTCGAAGAGATAGGGATTCAGCCCTACACCGCGCATCATGAATGTGCTGATGGCCAACAAGAGATTAACTTTCACTACGCCGATGCGATTACCACGGCTGATCGCGTGATTACGTTAAAATATATTACAAAAGTCATTGCTACGAAACATAATCTACATGCGTCCTTTATGCCAAAACCACTCTTTGGACAGTGCGGTTCTGGGATGCATACCCATCAATCGCTCTTCACTTTAGATGGAACAAACGCGTTCTATGATTTCTCGAACAAATACGAGTTAAGTCCTGTCGCATATCACTTCATCGCAGGGCAGTTAACCTATATCAAAGAGCTGTCAGGGGTTCTAAATCCCACTGTGAACTCTTACAAGAGACTTGTCCCTGGTTATGAAGCACCAACCTATATCGCTTGGGCGAATCAAAACCGCAGTGCATTGATACGGATCCCTTCGAAGCGAGGAAAAAGCACCCGCTGTGAACTACGAAATCCCGATGTCGCCTGTAATCCGTATTTGGCGTTTTCAGTGATGCTTGCTGCAGGGTTAAAAGGAATTGAAGACAAACTTGATGCACCAGAACCGGTTGAGAAAAACATCTATTCCCTTTCAGAGGAAGAACGCAAAAAATATGGTATTGAACAACTCCCGGAAAGCCTTGGGCATGCGTTGGCAATAATGATGAAAAGTGATCTCGTACGAGAGACACTAGGGGATCACATCTTTGAGAACCTCATCCATGTCAAGCGAAAAGAATGGGACGCATATAGGCTGCAGGTAACAAAATGGGAGGTTGAAAATTACCTCCAAATCCTCTGAATTAAAGCAAGTCCGCTACCATATAAAATTTTTTCCTTGTCATTGTTAAAGAAATATTATTAATCGGTAAATGGATTCAGGGCTGCGGAGGTTTTCCCTATGACCTTTGAGATGCAGATTGTGAGTAACACACCACTGACTGGCGAAGAGGACTTCGATACCGCTGCGAAAATGTTCTTTGAGCAAATCGGGTATCTTTCAAAAGGCTCCGACCCAGAAATCCCCTATAAGATATTCGCAGATTTTTTCCTCAAACACCCAACCAAAGCATGGTTTGTTGACGATATCGCTGCGACATTGAAGACATCGCGACCGACCGTTTATCGGCATCTCAACAAACTAAAGGGATTTGATATTCTCGAAGAAGTCTCCGTGTTTGATGAGGTATCAAAACAACAGAAAAAAGCCTACCGACTTCGATACGGAAATTTTGAGAAGGCATGGAACTTCGTCGAAGCGCACATTAAAGTAGCTGTTGAGAATTACGGCAAGACCGTGCAACATCTACAAACACTCATTGAAACAAAAAGGAAGTGAAATCGATGGATAAAAAGGAAGACTGGAAACTCATTGAAGGATCACGATATAAGATCATCTCTATCGGGGGACGAGACAGCACCATAGAAACAGAGGGACTCTTCAGAGGCTATGCCACGATAGCAATCGAAGAAGCAGGCCTGGTCGTTCAGCTGACCACGGGAGAACAGAACCAAGAAGAAAAACTACGAATCATACCCTTACACGCTATTCTTGCGATTGATGTCATTGATATAAAACAACATGAGGGTAAAACCGAGGAGAAAGAACCAAGCGGACATTACTATGGATAAGAAACCAAGTAAGACTCTAAAAAAACAAAACCTTTATTAAAGAGGAATGAATTTTCATTTTCAAGAGGAACATAAGACAAACCGCTTTTCCGGGGAGTCAGATTTGGTATGACCAAAGAAGAAAAAAAGAAAATCGACACCGACAGCAACATCATTTATGTCGGAAATAAACCACCAATGAATTATGTTACCGCCGTCATGGCACTGTTAAACTCTGGAAGTTTCACAGAGGTTGTGCTGAAGGCGAGAGGAAACGCAATTAGCAGGGCAGTCGATGCCGCGGAAATAACACACAACCGATTTTTGACAAACGCGGAGATAAAACACATCGATATCGGAACGGAAGTTGTCACTAATGAGGATGGCAGGAAATCAAATGTATCCTCTATTGAGATCTGTATCGCTTTGAAAAAAACTGAGAAATAACACAGAATGCTGTGATAAGGGTTTTTTTTCGAGGAGAACATAGACAATCCTCCTATCTTTTTTTCAAGAAAAAATTCTAAATAGAAGATGAGAATGCACCTGTAATCATGAAATCGGCTTTTGATCTTCTTGACAGTCGAATCAGAGACTTCCTTACTTCAAATAACATAGAGTCTCCAACAGAGCCACAACAAAAGGCAATACCCTCTATCCTTAGTGGTCACCATGTGCTCCTCATAGCACCAACAGGATTAGGCAAAACGGAGTCAGCATTGCTGCCTGTCTTTCATAAACATCTAACCTTAAAGGAATCCATCTCTCAGACAAACCCGAAAGGGATATCAATTCTGTATATCACTCCTCTGCGTGCACTGAATAGAGATATGCTCCGTCGGACGTTCGACTGGGGAAAACAACTGGGAATTTCAGTCGCAGTCCGTCATGGAGACACCTCGGGTAGTGAAAGAGCTCGGCAAGCACGATCACCGCCAGACATGCTGATAACAACCCCTGAGACGTTACAAATTCTTTTCACGGGTAAACGCATTCGGAAACACCTCAGCTGCGTTCGCTGGGTTGTTATCGATGAGGTCCATGAACTTGCTGGCGATGAACGTGGAGCACAACTTGCGGTAGGATTGGAACGATTATGGAATATCACAAAAGAGGTGGGTCATGAGTTCCAACGCATTGGTCTTTCTGCAACTGTTGGTCTCTCAAATGAGGTTGCACGATACCTCGGTGGAAGAGACACCTCCGGTTTTCGACCTGTCGAAATCCTTGAAGTCGATGTGACAAAACATATCGACATCAGGGTAGAGATGCCCCCTGTAGAAACAGGAGATTATGCTCATGCGAATCGTTTATCGATTGAACCAAGTTCCTTTGCGTTGCTCAGACGATGTAAGGAATTAATCGATGAACATACATCCACCCTCTTGTTCATCAATACCAGGGATGGAGCAGAAATCCTAGCGTCTCGATTTCATCTGTGGCAGGAGGATCAGAAAATCGGTGTACATCATGGCTCGCTTTCAAAACACGCGAGAATAGAGGCAGAAAACGATTTTAAAAACGGGACGCTGAAATCATTAGTCTGTACCTCGTCGCTTGAGCTTGGAATCGACGTTGGTGACACAGATTTTGTCATTCAGTACAATTCACCACGAGAGGTAACCCGCATCGTCCAGCGAGTCGGACGGTCAGGTCATCGGGTTGGTCAGACATCCCAGGGGATGATACTTGCCACAAACCCTGAAGACCTCTCTGAAAGCCTGGTGATCGCACGCAGAGCACTGACCGGGACCTTGGAACGGTTTCTTGTCCGACAGAATCCACTGTCTGTTCTCTCGAATCAAATAATCTCGATAGCATTGGAATATGGACGTATCAGCGCAAGAACCACTTACGAAATTATCACCCGATCCTACCCCTTCACAACGCTCCCGCGGGCTCTCTTCGAATCAGTGATTTTTCAGTTAAAAAATCAACGATCGATATGGTTGGAAGAAGAACACCACGAAATAATCCTGGCAAAACGAACAAATTCACGTCATTATTTCCTTGATAATATCTCGATGATCCCGGATGAAAAGACATATCCTGTCATCGATATAAGCACAAGAAAATCCATTGGAACCTTGGATGAAAGTTTTGTCCTCAGCTCTGGTTTTGAGGGAGAAAAATTCATCCTTCGAGGCAGACCATGGATGATTGTAAAAAGGGAAGACAACGAACTATTAGTCTCACCGATCAAGGAAATAGGAGCCATCCCCTCCTGGGCTGGTGAGGACATCCCAGTCCCCTTTGAGGTAGCACAGGAAGTCGGCATGCTACGAAGATATGTCTCGGAGAACAAAGATATCTCTGACTATCCCTGTGATGAGAAGACAATGAAGAGATTCACCGATTACATCGCAAACCAAAAAAAAGCAGGATTTGTAGTTCCTGATGATACCACCATTACGTTTGATGTTGAAGAAAAAACAATGGTGCTTAACACATGTTTTGGGACGAAGGTAAACGAAACCCTTGGTCGATTGATTTCCGCAGTCCTAGCACAAGCTATTGGTGAAAGCATTGGTATTAATAGTGATGCATATCGTATTAATCTCGAGCTTCCTGGTCGTTTCCCTCCTGAACGAATCAAGGAAATTCTTCTGACGACAAAACCAGAGATGATTGAGTATCTTATGAGGACGATTCTGCGAAATTCAACGTACCTCCGCTGGCAACTGGTTCATGTTGCACGGAAGTTCGGTGCTCTACGAAAAGATTTTGATTATAAGACTGTAGGAATGAAGCGGTTGTTTAACCTCTTCGAACAGTCATTAATCCTTGAAGAAGCCTTAGATAAACTTCTCTGGGAACGTATGGACATCCAACATACAAGACAGGTGTTGGATAGAATACAGAGCGGTGAAATTGCGATTCACACACAGGGCTTATCCCCTATAGCCCTTGCCGGGTTTGAAACAATCCGTGGGCTGATGGTGCCTCAGCGTGCTGACCGAACAATACTGATGGCGCTGAAGAAACGATTGGAAGATGCCGACATCATCCTCGTCTGTACGAACTGTCATCATTCATGGAATACGGTTGTTGGACGGGTCTCTCGCCAGCCAACATGTTCTAAATGCGGTGCAATTAAAATCGCAGTGATTCGTCGTTATAATAAAAAATTCCTGCCACTGCTCTCTAAGAAACATCGCACCGCTGAGGAAAACAAAGAAGTCCAGCGTCTCCATAAAAACGCAAGTCTTGTGCTCAGCTATGGACCGTTTGCAGTCCTTGCGTTAGTTGGCCGTGGCATAGGCCCAGATACCGCAGCTCGCATCCTCGGACGATATAACAAACTTGAACTGATGAAATCCGAAGAGCTAGAAATAAAATTTTTACGAGACATTCTGCAAGCGGAACT
>CAZLDE010000107.1:3059-5913 GCA_964558215.1 uncultured Thermoplasmatales archaeon | reverse complement strand
GACAGGTATAATATCCCACCGATGAATGCGTTCTATGCCTTAATTTATCAGAAACGAGGTATCGCTGGTTTTCTTGAGGAGCTCAAAGAGCGATGGATGCCTCGGTTAAAGAACGAGGAAAAACAACCGGTCGTCGTGGTCGGTGGATGTCACAACAGCCAGTTCAACGTCACTCTCATGAATATTCGTACTTATGGTTTCACCCATGCGTATGGCTATGGTATTCACGTGCCGAAATGCTGGAGCTGGTGGCTGACTAGCAAAAAAGATGGTGGCGCGATTGCGACCATGGGTAATTCAGGACTGGGCATGGGGTTACCCGGGTTTGATTATCCCAATGGTCTTGACGGCTGGCTTCTCCCCCGGTTCTTCTACAACTACAACCAACTAGAGCTACATCACGTCGGGGAGGCGCACAGTGCTGCCATCGCTGATTATGTCAACGAATTTGATATCAATACAGACGATGCAGACCGCCAGATGGTGGAACAGTGGGTTCTCCTTGGAGACCCAAGCCTGATGATTGGAGGGTATTCGTAACCCTCTTTCTCTTATTCTTCTTTTTTTTCTAAGGAAATGTTAAAAGCATCACGCATCATAGTCCATAGATAATATGAGATCTAAGACTGATCCGGCGAACACTCGGCCTGCGACATTTCATTATCATGATCTTGTCATCGAACTTCATCCAGAGGTGTATGATCCCGCTGAGGATTCCTTTCTTCTTCTTGAATCACTCCAACTGAATCCTCAGGATAGTGTGTTGGAGATTGGAACTGGGTGTGGACTGATTGCCTTGAGTTGTGCTCGAAAAGGATGTCGGGTCTTCTGTACCGATATTAACCCTTTTGCTGTGCAGGTCACACGTCGGAATATCAGTCGAAACCAACGTCTCCTTCAGGGAGCCATTGAAATACGACAAGGCGATCTCTTTTCCGCTTTTGAGAACTCGGAACGTTTCAATGTCATCGTCTTCAACCCTCCCTATCTGCCTACCCAAAAGCAGGAAAGAACCGGAGGCTGGTTTGATATCGCCACAGATGGAGGACGGAATGGTTTGAAAGTAACGAAACGATTTCTTGAAGGCTTGTCCTGCCGTCTTCTGCCAAAGGGGTCTGCGTACTTCATATTTAGCTCTCTATCTAATCGTCATACACTGGAGCAATATCTCAAAAAACAGGAATTAAATGCCAGCATCATCAGTCGTCATCTCTCTGAAGAGGAGGAACTTGATGTATACCGGGTCGCTCCGAAGGCTTAAAATCAAATAAAACGGTTACCTGCATCATCTGAAGCTGATTATGTATGACCGATGAGTATTATCCGTGGGGCGGTGAATTCACCACTGGCGCATCAACAGGATGTGTCGCGGTCGTGCTACTCAACATCCACTACGCCCCTCCAAAGACTGTCGCTATCTACGGGCGGTTAAAAACTGAAAACATCGGCATCGAAAAGATAGTTGCAAACACCATTTCAAATCCTTTTCTTCGCTTTCTGGTTCTCTGCGGAGATGATATCAGAGGGCATCGCTCGGGGTCTTCGCTTATCGCATTGCATAAAAACGGCATTGACCAAAACCATCGGATCATCGATGCACCCGGTGCGATCCCCTACATAGAAAACATAACGGAAGAGGCGATTAAACGATTTCAAGCTCAATTAAATATTGTTGATTTGATAGGAGAAAAAGATACAGCAAGAATCGATGCAATCATTAATGATTGTACACAGAAATCCCTGCCATCATATGGGGAACCCTACCTAGCGATCCGATTAAAACCAGAAACAACCGTCGATGTAACAGACAACCGTGCGTTACATTCAAGGATCATCATTGATTACATGGGGAAAGTCAAAAAGAGAGGTGGATAAATGTTTTCGTTTACAAAAGAACAAAAAATCCTCGATATCCAAGGGATATCATTCGGTGGACAACCCGGGATGTATCCCACGGTTCTTTTCGCAGGGTTGTTCTTCAAAGGAACACCTGATTTCAATGATGCAAAAAGACAGATTCTTACGGTCTCACATCTGAGTGAACAAACCGGGACCCCGGTCATCCCAGATATCTTCATACGAAAAACAGAGTATATCACACCGATACTCTCCTTCATTGAAACCACTCTTCCACAGAACATGCCGTTTTCTGTTGATATCGTTGATCCTTCCATTAAGATTGAGGTCTTAGCACAACTTGCAGAAAGAAAACTACTGCCTCGAACTATCTATAATTCGGTTCATATAGGTATCACTGCACAAGAAACAGAATCCTTGCGAGAACATACCCCGGAAATGGTTATTATCGTCGCGTTCAACCCGAAGGATACATCACCTGATGGAAAAATCGAGGTGTTGGAAAACGGAGCACATCTCCAGGACTCAGGTCTTCTCGAGATTGTCAGAAAAATAGGAGTAAAAAAAACTCTCATTGATACCGCTGCACTTGCTCCTGGTGAAAACAGCGGTGCTGCAATCGCCGCCCTCCCAGTGATAAAGGAGGAGTACGGGCTTCCTGTTGGTTGTGCGATACATAACGTTGTGGAAAAATCAGTGTGGCTGAATGATTTTCTCCCAGCGAAAAAAACAGTGGATGCTGCTTCGAATGCTTCCGTACCTCTCTTCGGCGGTGATTATGCGATTTTTGGCCCTATAGAAAATGCACCACTTGTTGTTCCATTAATCGCATGGCAAGATATCATGGTATCTGAATATACGGAAAACTATTTTGGCATCACCCCTGACATCAACCATCCTCGGAGGAAGCTTTTGAAATGAGACATCACATAAAAACAAGTGTTATTGGATCCTATCCGATTACCG
Organism: uncultured Thermoplasmatales archaeon; assembly: GCA_964558215.1. Lineage (GTDB taxonomy): Archaea > Thermoplasmatota > E2 > DHVEG-1 > DHVEG-1 > SM1-50. The sequence goes on along the minus strand of CAZLDE010000107.1, from coordinate 3,090 downwards.
TGGATCCCTCTGAGCTCATAGCTGATTATTT
>CAZLDE010000107.1:0-3049 GCA_964558215.1 uncultured Thermoplasmatales archaeon | reverse complement strand
GCAATAAGACCACCTGGGAATACTATATCAGGCAAGCGGTCCAGGACATGACCCAGGCGGGGATCACCTATGTCTCCGATGGACAGACCCGAGATCCATTCATCCAGTTGTTCACCAGACATTTGAATGGATGTAGGATACGGCAGAGAACCGAGGTCATCGGCCCGATCCGATTCATCCACCCAATCACAGTACCCGATCAAATCTATGTAAAAGAGTTACTTTCACCTAAGACTGGTCTGATTGGTGTTTTAACTGGTCCATTTACTCTTATGAAATCATCGGTCGATTCGTTCTATCATGATGAGCAACAAGTAAGTTTTGATTTTGCTGCTGCACTTCGTAAAGAAGCTGAATTACTTCAGAAGCATGTGGATTTCATCAGCATCGATGAACCGTTTTTCTCCAATGAACTACCCCAGTATGCACGGGAGTTGATTGGGACGATCACCACTGGTCTTTCATGTCCGACCAGGTTGCATGTCTGTGGGGATGTGTCTCGTATCGTCTCTGAGTTGGTGGACATGCCCGTCGATATCCTCTCCCATGAGTTCAAAGCCTCCCCGTTCCTGTTCGATGTATTTTCAAACTATTCATCCAAAAAGAAGATGTGCATTGGTGCGGTTCGGTCTGATGATACGACTATTGAATCTGTTGCTGAGATTCTGAGGCATGTACGGAAAGCAAACGATGTCTTCGGTGAGCAGGTCGTCCAGATTGCCCCTGATTGCGGGCAGCGGATGCTCCCACGGGAGATTGCGTATCGTAAATTACAACATCTGAGTATTGCAGGAGGCATTATGAATGGTGGATAAAGAAATCCCGTTGATTAAAGCAAAAAAAACAATCGAAAAAGACGTCGTCCTTGATCCTAGCGGGTTCTTCGTCATCGAAGTTGATACCAAGCAGATCCGTGTGGAATACTATTCGAATGTCTATAAAAACAACCGGATTGCATCCGGAATCCTTGAGAAGGTTTTTACTGGAACTAAGGCTGATGGACTCTCCGACACCATCGCACTGCATGTGCCGTTCTTACGCCCAGAGCATTACCTTTATCTTGGTCGTGAGCTGCAGAAGGCACAGCTTGCCTTTGAACAAAAAAAGAAATACGAGCAGGGCGGCTGCTAGCCTTTCACTATTTTTTCTTCATATCGGGTGATATTCTTTTTTTTCTGGACGAGTTGGACTTTTTTCTTCAAGGTCGCCATGTCTCGTTTATCTATCCTTGGTTTTGTATGAAAATATTTTTTATCTCGGGGTGGTTGATACGCAGATCGCATAGATGTTGCACCTTTTCCTCACCCAACGAGGATGGTCGTTTAATAAAAAGAAGAGGCGAGCTGGTTTATGTACGTTTCTCTACACTGCCCTGGCCGCTGAGATGGAATTCTGTTTTTCCATTCTGCCATTGTTTCAGCACATTTCTTAGGATGACACCCTCACCAGTCTTATAAGCCTGGATTTCTTTGACATGGTGATCCCTTAGGGTGATTTTTTTTTCTGTGTTCTGTTCCTTTATCGTGATGGTTGTGATAAAACCAATCTCCCCGTCGTTTTTGAAGAAAGCTTTAGTTGATTCTTTCTGGATCAGCACTCCTGTGATGTCCTCGCCTCTGTGCTCTTGTTGCTTTTGTGTAGGCACATCGACTGGTTCAACCTCTAACAATCCCCAGCGTCCTAGGTTGATTTCAATGCCACCTGTGAAGCCTGGTTTGGTGTACCCGTTGATGACCTTCAGCCAGGTGCCTTGTTGTATCTCCTTGTTTTTTATATGTTCGGTGTCCCCGTTCCACAGCACAAGCCGGCAAGTGGCGGTCTCATCAGTTATCTCAAGGTTGATGACTTTTCCTGCCGAGCCATTTTTCCTTTTAAACGTCTTTGAATCTGAGATGCTTACAACCTTACCAACGACTGTGTAATCTCCATTTGGGGTCAGATCAGCAATTTTTGTTATGCTTTGTTTGTTTCTTCCCAGCTCATCCACGAGTAAAAATGCAATCGTGTCCTTGTCAACAAGCTCCCCGTAGTTTTTGTAGCGTGTCTGTATGTCTTTTTCTATTTCTTTTTTTGTCTTAATATCTGAAATTAATTCGATAAGTTCTGCTTTTGTCTTATGCATCCGCGACGCGACTAGGTATGTATTTTTCTTACTTATACTCTGCTATCATGATACGAAAAAAAAAGAGATGGGGTGGTAGTTGGGATTGCAAGTAGATGTGAGCTAGGATGCAAGTATAAGAGTACCGTTATGTTGATCGAATCGATTTCTGTTTGTTTTTCCACGGATAAGTGGTCTGTTCGTAAGAGGTTTGTTTCTTTTTCTTGTATTTATATTGATACCCGTGTTTGTTGTCCCATTTCCCTCCATATTCTTTCTGTTTGTATTGTTTCATCTTTTCACCTCGTCTTCCACTCTTTTCCAAGTGGAACGCATGTTGAATTTTCTTGCCTATGATTTATATAGCTACCCTGTGAAAATATCAAAACGGAAAAATCACTCTTTCACTCCTTATAAACAGATATAAATAGACAATCTCTGATATAATGCCCTGGGGATTTAACATATGAAGAAGAAAGCAGGTATTGGAGGCGGAATCATAGTCATTCTTCTGTTGTCTCTACTCTTTGCTGGATGTGTTGCACAACAGCAGTATATGATTCCCATGCGAGATGGGGTAAAACTTGCAACCGATGTCTATGTCACGAAGAATACCCAATCACAGGGTGTCATCCTCATCAGGACACCGTATAATAAAAACGCGGTCCTGACACAGTTGCTTGGGAAGAACTGGGCGCGGAACGGATGGCCGACCGTGATTCAGGACATGCGAGGTCGGTTTTCATCAGAAGGAATCGATACTATCTTTAAAAACGAACACACAGATGGTCCCGACACCCTGGTATGGATCGCAAACCAAACCTGGTCCAACGGCAAGGTCGCGACGTTTGGTGGTTCAGCGTTAGGCATCACCCAGTATCTGACAGCTGGTGCCAATCCTCCGCAGCTTGCCTGTCAGTATATCCAGGTGGCAACCCCAAATATGTA
>CAZLDE010000106.1:4317-5917 GCA_964558215.1 uncultured Thermoplasmatales archaeon | reverse complement strand
ATGATATTATCACTAAAAGACAAACACCAACGACAAACAATGTTTTTCTTATCATAACCTTTGCCTTCCTCTGATGATTTCGAATGACCTCATCACTTAAAAGCGTATCTAAAAAAAATAAGGGTGAGGAAGCAGTGACACGGATTTAACTCATTATGTTATAGTTATGGTGCCAGATTTGCTATCAGTGTCACCTGCTTGATCCGTGACTGTAAAAGTATACGTATAGGAACCTACTTCCGTGTAGATATGGGTTGGATTTAACAGTGGCGAAGACCCACCATCACCAAAATCCCAATGGTAACGATAAGACGGTAGTCCAGCCAGGGGGGAAATCCTGCCTTGAAACCCGATAGATTCTCCAACTGAACCGATGCTTTGTGCGTATGCCTCCGCAATCTCCAAAGATGGATTAGGGCAGACATCCGAGAGATACACTACCCCTGAGGGATCTAGGTCTCCTCCAACATAGTGTGCTTTCAAAAACATAGATTTCGCACTCACATTGGAGATACTCTCACCTACCCTTGATAACAAAAAGCTTATCTCCAGCGTATCCCTCGCGTAAAAAAATTGACCCTTGGTAAGGTTAGTGCTTCCAAGACCCGTGTTGATTTCACCTGTTTGATTAACATACCTAATCGTGTAGACATGTTCTGAAGTGCTGATCTGAAAATCATATTCAACATAATCAAGAGCACCAGAATACTCAGCGTCGTAAAGGTCGATGGTTTTTCCTCTGTTCTCAATAAAGCCTCTGACCTGAAGAGTAATATACACTCTATTTTTGTCTTTACGGTACGTCACTTTATAAATATCAATGTTGTAAACATCAATCTCTATATGACTGGATATTGCACTTGATTGCTGTGTAAAATAATCCACTGAGAATACATCTCCTATTGGATCTAGAAGACTCCGATTTTGTTCAGGAATCTGTTGTGCAGGCCTCACCGTGATTGCGACAGTCGCATTCTTCGTAATTGTCGCATTCGACGCAGTCAAGATATAGGTTGTCGTCTGGGTTGGTTGTATCATCCGATGACCGGTAAGAGCAACACTACCGATCCCATTGTCAATAGTAACCGACGATGCACTCAGAACAACCCAAGAGAGATTCGCATAGTCCCCTTCATTTATCATGCTTGGTTCAACGTCAAATGCCATAATTGAGAACTGAGTCAGTTCTGGGGGGATATTGACACAGCCGCTGAATAATGATATTGCTACTACAAAACCCAGATTAATGATAGCAAATGTTTTTTTGCTAATACCGTTGCCTCCACTCTGTCATTTTGTAACACTATCCTCTTATAAAAACCTACCTTCTTTTTAAAAATCAGCATTTGTTTTATGAATAGATTTCTTGTTTATTGTTTCCTATTATTGAATCTAAACATATTGATCTATTCTACAGAAATTCTACCAAAAAACAAACTACAACCAAAAAGTCCCCAACCTGCGTCTCTCTTACTCCTCAGACTCCGGGAACTTCGCAATCAACGGAATCTCAAATACATACAAACAATCAGAACACCGCCACGTCGGATTCTCATTCTCAACACGTTCAATAAACGTCGATTGACACCGTGGACAGACC
>CAZLDE010000106.1:0-4307 GCA_964558215.1 uncultured Thermoplasmatales archaeon | reverse complement strand
AGACCTCAAAGGTCAGATGCTGCAGTTTCATGGGTTCAACACCGCTTTTTTATAATGTTTCCCTCTCTTATAAACACTTCTGTCGAAAATGTCAAGAATCATATTTTTCCACCAACAAAATCACACCAAGTTTCATGTGAAGTACTCAGAACTATTTGATTTTCAGAGCAACCCGTTCCAACGATACGCTTAAGAACAGGGTCTAATATTATATAAACACATAATAAGGGGGCTAATCAATTTGAAGAACAAAAAAACGACTTTTATCAAACCATGGTTTATAGCTGGTATTCTGCTTGCTGCGACCTGCACAACCTTGATTGCAGCGACCCACCCAAACACACCTGATGCGATCGCATCGGAGATCCTTAGCAAACTATCCTATGAGAAAGACGACCAACGACTCTATTACCTCTGGGGACCCGTATCCAAAGGCGACCAGATCCTAGCCATAAAACAACATATCTACGACATTCCCTGCGATGGATACGTCATGTACATAGATTTGTACCCAACCGCCAATCTTTTCCACCCGCTTCAATACGTGTTCTACGCACCACAAACACAGGACATCACGGTCTTTGACGCACAAAGCCCACCATTGAACTATTATGAGTACGACGTCGTCTCCACCCCGTTCTCAGACTTCTTCTTCTCACTGCAGAACCGACGTGCACCCATCCCGGCAACACCAATGATGAGCAACTCAGGACGGGACAGCCGGTACGCGGTGCTTATGAACGGTGGTTACGATTCAGGCAATAACCATATCCGCTACTGGAACGATTTGTCAAACATCTACATCACCCTTGTCTCCGTCTACGGATTTGATGATGAAAACATCATCGTGCTGTGCTCCGATGGGCTCAACCCAGCTGCAGACCAGTCCAACGGGCAGAACTCAAACCCGGATCTGGATGGAGACGGAGACGATGACATCATGTACTCCTGCGTCCTTTCAAACGTCGACATGGTATTCGCCAGCCTGGCAGAGAACTTCAGCGGCTGCGAAAAACTCCTCGTTTTTACCACGGACCATGGTAGTTCCGCGGGAGGCTGGAACACGATCCAGAACCTCTGGAACTACGAAGAACTCACCGATGCACACTTCGCAGAGCTGCTCGGCGCAGTACCCGCGATGGAGAAAATCTGCACCTTTGAACCCTGCTACTCCGGAGGATTCCTTGACAACGTCGTCGTCCCACCAGGACCAATCGTTGCCTCCTCAGCCTGCCGCCATGACGAATACTCATGGGCGATGGGACCAGATTACGTCTACGACGAGTACGTCTTCTACTGGACCGCCGCGGTGAAAGGCGAAGACGCCTATGGAGTCCCAGTTGATGCAGATTTTAACGAAGACGGCTTTGTCACCATGGATGAAGCCTACATATTCGCAGAAGCCCACGATACAGCTGGTGAAAGCCCCCAGTACGGGGAATACCCTGAGGAAACCGGATCCTACATCTCATTATACGTCGGCAGCGACCCCCCAGCAAAACCAACAAAACCAGTCGGACCATCCCTGGGGATCTGGCATGTCCAGTACAGCTACACCAGCTCCACGACAGAGCCGGATAACGAACAGATCTACTACCAGTTCGACTGGGATGATGGCAGCAACAGCGGATGGATAGGCCCCTACAACTCAGGTCAAACCGGAACCGGGTCCCATATCTGGACCGAGCTAGGCACCTACAACGTCACAGTCAAAGCCAGGGATATCTGGGGCGCCACCAGCGTCACATCAGAACCACTGGTTGTCACTATCACCGACAACACCCCACCAGTAACCCCAGAAGTCACCGGACCTGCTGAGGGAAAACCAGGGAAACCCTATCTCTTCAACATGGTCACCACCGATGCCCAGGAACATAACATCTACTACTTCGTCGACTGGGGCGACAACACCACAACAGACTGGGTCGGTCCCTATATCTCAGGAACCATGATCCATCTGACCCACACCTGGGCAGAACAAGGCAACTACACCGTCAAAGTCAAAGCAAAAGACATCCTGGATTCGGAAAGCGACTGGGGAACTATGCAGGTGATCATGCCGACAGAATACAAAACCACTCTAGGTGCGTTCCTCCAGCATCTGTTCCAGCGATTCCCACGACTCTTCCCCCTCCTTCAAACCCTCTTGGGGTACTAACCCCCCCTCTTTTTTTTCCTTTTTTCCTCCTAATCGTCCAAAAAACCAGATAGAGGTTTTAATAACCTGCAGATGAATCATCACCTATGGATAAAAGAAACCTCGGATTCATCGGCTACATTGGGTTCATCGGCCTATTCGCTATTCCCCTGTGGATCGCAACAGACAATGATGCCTTCATGGGATTATTAGGCTTGATTGGATTATTCGGGTTTTTCGCGTTTTTCTCAGAAAAAAAATAATCTTCCCAAAAACTATAAGAAGAAAAAAACCCATACAAAAAATAGGTAGATGAACGAAAAAAGAACAAAACCAACCCCGTCTCATTGCTGGGAGTTCCATGACTGTCTCAACGAGACAAAAAGTAACTGCCTGGTCTATAAACTCGGCATCAAGACCGAATGCTGGGTCACCAACCGGATGAAACCAGGCAACCCTGGCGTCATGAACGGCAGCTGCGTCAACTGCCAATGGTTCAAAACACACAACGAACCATCCTCATGATACTCTAGAATTTTTTTTTACGTTTAAAACCGTTACCAACAATCAAAATTATTTTGGAAAAGTGGGAGTCTGGTTAAGTCTGGGAGGTAAAGAATCTCTTCTTTACGAAAAATAGCCAGACTCCCAAGTAAAACAATACAGGATTATCTATAAAAACTTATCCCATAAAACGCCTGAAAAACCGCTCTTTTCCTCAACAACCTTGCGTTATCTGCATGCTCTGTTTTCAGGGTAACCGGTTCAGCTTCAGACCAAAGAAACTCAAGATAAGCAAAAACCCACTGATGAGTGTTAAGGAAAACCCGATCAATTTAATATATCCACCAAGGATCGAGATATCATCCCTCATCAGGATAATGATGAGAAGACCGGCCAACAAGACGACCCCATTGATGATGATATAGTTCTTCATAACGCCCTTTTTACCCCCATATTCCCCGTTGATTTCATCATTCCTGAAGATACTCTTCCCTATCTATCTCATAGATGATATTGATTTTCCCCATGACCCATTCTCCTCACTGATGCACCAGATAGCGCCTCTTCGTTTAAAAACATATCTCTCGTAGAGGCTTCATCCCGAAATAGATAATAGGGGAACAATACTCTGTTCTTTGTAGGATGGGATGCGCAAAGCAACGGATGAACCCAACCGTTGCGAACCATGTGAACCGCAACTTTACTACACTGTTCACTAACGCGGTAATTAAAGCAGTATATCGACTGCCGCCCCCTTGGCAGTCGAAAAAAAGAGGACGTAAAGGACACGACCCCAGAACTGTCGCAATCGGATGCCTCCTGAAAGTAGGTCTGAATCAGACCTACGATGGCATCGAAGCCCACATGAAAGACAGCCACAGCATCACCACCAATTGCCCCGTGCTTCCCGGACACAGCGTCATCCATCGAGGCATGACCCGCCTCTCCATCAAATACATCCGCAAGGCGATGAACCTGATCACCAGGTTCCTCCGTAAAAAGAAGATGACCATCGCGGTTGACAGCACCGGATTCAGCACCCACCAAAGCAGCACCTGGTACGACATCCGTATCGCACGACAAGGAAGCAGACGGGACTGCATCAAACTACACATCGGCGTCGATGTGCACACCGGGGTGGTGCATTCGTTCACCACCACCCGATGGAACCGACATGACTCCCGAGAGTTCGCACGCCTCATTAAACACCTTCCGGAATTAGAGAAGGTTCTAGGTGATGCAGCCTACTCCTCCCGGGCCAACTGTCAACTAGTAGCCGATAAACACGGAACCCCGTACCTCAGCTTCCGTGTGGACGCCGCTCGTCGACCACGCGGCAGCCTCGCATATGTCGTCTCCTTCAAAGCCCGGAAACATGACCCTGAAGGATGGCTTGCCGTGTACCATCTGCGATCCATCGTGGAAAGCGTGTTCAGCTCGATGAAACGACGATGGGGCAGCTTCCTGCAAAGCAGGAAACGGTGGATGCAGAAAAGGGAGCTAGCGTTGAAGGTGTTTGCCTACGACGTCAAACAGGTGCTCATGGTTCGCTACGCAAGGGACCGGAAGGTCGCGCTGTGGGTCAACGCATAAACAACCACAGCGAACCTATCCGAACTTCCAAATAACATAAGTGTAAACCATAGCAAGTTCTTAAAAAAACCGG
>CAZLDE010000105.1:0-5938 GCA_964558215.1 uncultured Thermoplasmatales archaeon | reverse complement strand
ATCCCCTGTAGAGCCCTCTTAAAACCTAATGAAACGACAAGAAGATATCAAGGAGAAGATTTAAATCACTTCATCCGATATCCAGGGATATAGGAGGTGTGGTATGGTATACAAATACGAAGGATGGACGTTGTACACTCGAAACGTCAACTTGAAAGGTGGACGGAAACAAACGATCTATTTCTTCAGCAAACGATCACCAAAGAGTGGAACCACCTGCGATTTGCCGAATGGGTACACCATTGGTGTCAATAAGAGAACCAGTCTACCTTACTTAAAGAAGAAGTAAAAAACCTTGGTTCTTTCTTTTTTTTCTTTTTTTTTTTGGAGAAAGCTTTATAAGACCTATTAAGGTTCAATAAATCGTGAGAAGTATGGGCGACGAGACGACCGACCCTGAGGAAGTCAGCTGCATGACTCTTTCAAACAAAAAAGAGATCAGTTCCAATGAAGAACTGATGTTATTTATGCATCGTTTTAACCTTGACTGGGACACCGTCGAAACCATGCCTGCGTTTGAAGAACACTGCAAAGAGCTTTTCCGCAAAGAAAAACAAGACAAATAATGCGTGGCTATTGATTATTTATTATTTGTACCTTTTCCCGAAATACATATAAAATACAGGGAGATTTTGCTGCTGAGTGAATTTCATGGTCAACTTTGATCAATTATACTCAGATAGAGCAGGCAAAATGCGGAAATCAGAAATCCGTGAATTATTGAAAGTGACACAAGACCCTGAGATAATCTCCTTTGCCGGAGGCTTGCCAAACCCGCAATCCTTTCCGATTCAGGATTTAAAAGTAATCGTCCAAACTGTTTTAAATAATCATGGGAAGGTGGCTCTCCAGTATGGAGCGACGCAAGGGGTAAACGAGCTTCGAGAAGCAATCGTTGAACGTTCTCACAAAGAAGGCATGACCCAGGGAGCATCTGCGGAAAACATCATGATAACGAGTGGATCGCAACAGGCGCTAGATGCGGTCGGTAAGATATTCCTCAACCCGGGGGATGTCGCCCTCGTTGGTCTCCCCTCCTATCTTGGTGGTATCAATGCGTTCCGTAGTTACGAGGCGAATCTCATCGGAGTTCCCCTTGACAAAGAGGGGATTCAGATGGACCTCCTAGAGCAGAAAATAAAGGAACTCATCAAACAAGAAATGCCTCTGAAATTCATCTATACGGTTCCAACCTTTCAGAATCCTGCTGGGACCGTCATGCCAGAGTCACGACGGAAAAAACTTATCGACATCGCCCATGAATATGGTCTAATCATCATTGAGGATGACCCCTATGGGAAGCTTCGCTATGATGGTCCAGCAGTCAAACCTATCAAAGCATTTGACGACGAAGGCAGAGTCATTTACATGTCAACGTTTTCAAAGATCCTTGCACCTGGGCTCCGCATTGCCTGGATCATCGCATCAGAGGAGGTCATGCGCAAACTTGCTTTATGCAAACAAGCCCAGGACCTCTGCACCGCGCCATTCTCCCAGTATGTCGCCTATGAATTCATAAAAAGCGGCTCACTGGATTTACACATCATGAAGATTTGCGAGATGTATAGGCCGAAACGTGACATCATGATGGATTCCATGAAGAAGTACTTCCCTGAGGGATATCTTTGTAACAGACCAAATGGTGGCATGTTTGCTTGGGTCACCCTACCTGCGCAAATAGACACAGAAGCCATGTTCCTTGATGCATTCAAGGAGAAAGTCGCTTATGTGCATGGGAAGGCGTTCTGTGTAGATGGCGGAGGCGGCAGCTCCATGCGACTGAACTTTTCCTATTCCACCAACGAGCAGCTGGACACAGGAATGAAACGACTCGGTGCGGTGATCGAACGAAAAATGAAGCTGCTATGTCGCTAACAAAAGTTTTTTTCCTCACCAGTCTGCTGTTCATAAGCTGCTTCTCAGGCTGTATGTTTCTTCAAAAGACCAGCTTTACACTCCTTTCGTTTTCAATTGATGATGACACTGGCTTCCCTCGGATTGTAGTCCAATTCAATATCTCTGATACTTGTGAAGTAACGCTTACAAGTCCCACACAAAGCATCCTCTCCTCTGAAACGTATTATACAGGCATTCAGAACGAAAGCATCTCTCTGTCTGGATATCGCACTACCGTTCCCCCTGGGATGTACCAACTAAGGGCAGTGGATACCTCACAAAATACTATATATGTAAAAGACCTCCGGTTCAACGGTTCCCTGCTTACTCTTCAATCGGTATCGGTTGAGACGTGGGAGAGAAAACCGCTCTCTTCTGCCTTTGTCTTGCATCTGACACTGCAGAACTCTGGTGACCTACCCGCATATCCCTACAAATTCACGGTCCATCATGGAACATCAGTCGTAGACGTGTTACTCCCGTTCACTGTCGTTCTTCCCTCCGATACCACGCACCTTAGCTGTTTTGTGGACATTTCTGATTCTACAGTCATTGAAGATCAGCTGAACATCTCGGTGTACGACAACCAAGGAACACTTCTTCTTCAATCTCTGCCTTCCCTTCTGAAAAGCAGTTACCTAGGATCCTGGGAGTACCCCTGGTATTATCTGGGCCAACGTACTCTAAAAATCCCAAAAATGGAATGGCTCTATGAGTATTACCACAGTCTGGATCGTTTCGATGTCATCGATTATTCAGCCTATGTCTTTGACCCGTATGATGACCACTACATCGATTTCCTCAACCACCAGATTCTTACACTTAAAGACCTCCAGAACGATGTGGAGACGATCAATTTCGTAGCCTCATTCGTCCAAAGCATTGAATATAAAAACGACGATCCGCAGAACGACTCCTATGAATACCCGCGTTTTCCCCTAGAAACCCTCAAGGAGAAACGAGGGGATTGCGAAGATAAAGCGATTCTGACTGCTGCGTTACTGGAAAACCTTGGTTATAATGTGTCATTGATACGCTTACCACAGCATATGGCAGTCGGTGTTCATCTCAATGAAACGATTCCTGGGTATTCCTATTACATTGACCAGTATTATTATTTAGAAACCACCACGCTTCACATGGCGCTTGGCAGAGTACCTCCTGAATATCAAGGGCTGACGAACGTAACTGTGTATCCGATTTCTCAGCGACCGTTATTAATTCATAGCTGGAAAAGTGCCACCCGGTACCAGGTCAGCACTGGTGAAGATTATGTTCGTGTGAAAATGATTCTTGAAAACCTTGGGACTGCAGCAGCATCAGACCTTGAGATACGCGGAGCGTTTTATGATACAATGGGTCGAATTTATAATCTCCAGACGATGAGCGTTCCCCCGGTTATCGCTGGTCAGAAGAAGCTTGCCGAGATCTCTGTGGATGTACCAGCGTCAGTGGCTGAAAAAACCACCACGTTAAAGACGCAGCTCTATCTCGATGGCGACATGGTCAATCAGCGTGAATCAACCTCTCGATTTCCCTGATGATATTGTAAGGGGTAAAGTTTATAACCAACGGTGAATACTTTCTGATTTGCTGGGCGTAGGTGGACGGTTGACGGTGACCTTTGGTTGCTGAGGAAAGTCCTCTCTCACTCTGAATCAGGACCCTGTGCAAGCAGGTAAGGCGAGAGTCTTAGCAGAGGAACAGAAACGACACAGCCCGTGGATTATGCGATGATTCACCAGGTGATGAGGTCTCCATGGGATTTGGTGAAACGGCCAATCTGCTCCTGGAGCAAGCCCAAACATCGGGATCAGTTATTCAGACTGCTCGTAGGTAGGGCGCATTAGACAAATACCGTTAGAACAGAAAGAGGCTTACGGCCTACACCCAGCAACTTATGACCTCTCCTGTTGCTCTTCTGTTGGGACTTCTTCGCTTTCTGGCCGGATATAAATGGATTTTTGATATGGTTTCTGGTGTCATTCAGACAATTTCAGATGATCTCTTATATTATATGATTTAATCTTTTAATTCTTTAAAGAAAAACAGGAACAAGAACCCATCAATCTTCTTTGTGACTGTCGGAGTGTTTTCTGCGCATATCGTCGCATTTATTTCAATCATTCCAAGACCAACAAAGAAAAATCCTGGAAGAACAGTGATTGTTTCACCAGGTACTAATGGTTTTACACCCCCAGCATATTGCCTTGGGCAGAGGAGTTTCCCACCCTGTAATGTTAAGGTCCAATGAACATCAAATGCTGTTGTTGTTAGATAATTTCTAATCAAAAGCGTTGAACCATGTGTTTTTGGAGTGAATTTCGCCCAAAGCTGAGTTGGATCATACGGGTATTTTAACGGATAATAATCAAATGAATAAGGATCACCATCTATGCGGAAAGGCAAATCGAAGATACCATCAGATCCATAGATATCCTGATTTGGGCCCCAAAACTCATCCTTACCGACAAAGTCATGCCAGTAATTCCCCCCCGAGAGAAAATCACCATTCCAAGTATTGTTTCCTCCTCCGCTATTAAAAGCATCATTCCAAAAATTATCAATAAAATAATTATGATAAATAAGATTATTCGAACCAGAAACTATTTCCACCCCAACATCATTGTTTTTGATTGTATTTTCTGAAATGAAATGGTTTGAACCATATATCATAACACCAATCTGATTACCTGAGATTCTGTTACTTACAATTCTTGAACCTGAGTATGCCAAGGAAATTCCTATAAAGTTTTTTGAATCTATGATATTATTAGATATGCGCGAGTCATTCGCTTGAATATCGATGCAGGTAGCCCATTTCCCCTCCTGTTGCCGAACAGTAAATCCCTCTACCATTACATCCTCAACGGTAATGGATACGATTGTTCCATAGAGGATACTGTCCTCGATGATAGTTGTATTTTTATCTTCACCAAATAAGTGGATAGATTTGTTCACAATAATATTCTCATTGTATGGTGATAAGTCAGCATATACAAACAGTGTATCGCCATCGTTTGCATCGTTGATGGCACTTTGAATTGTGGTATAATTCCCTGGTCCACTCCCACCAACATACAACCAGTTTCCTCGGGATGAGGATTGTTTCTCTATGTCCTGTGCTATTGCAGGTGCTATGGTCACACCAGCGAACAAGAGAATGATTCCAATCGCTAAACATTTTCTTTTCATATGATTATCTTCTCTATTCTATGAACTACTATGGTTTGGTTTTGAGGCTGGTCTGAAATCGAATTTAAACCAAGGGATGATCAAACCAGGCCCATTATCAGGATCTCCAGGGAGACCAAAAATAGTTAATACGTATTTTGGCAAAATTCTGGGGCGTCCCCAATAGTTTCCTCTCCATTTACTAAAAAAAGAATCTACGACCATCGCATCGATTTTATTATTTTCGAAATCATTTGAAGAAATGAAGCTTAAAAGAGAGAAACCATCGCTAATACCGATCTCACAATTTTTAACTACATTTCGAGAGACCCTTGTAAATATGGCAAATCCGATCGTGATTCCCTCGTAAGCATTACTAACAGTATTATTTTCAATACGGCCGTTTATTCCACAATAGGATATACAAAATTCAGAGGAATTAATTGTATTATTAGCGATGATGTTAGAATAGCCATTAAAAATAACCAAGATTCCTAAAATACTGTTGATCGTATTTGATTTGATTTCACATTTCTTGCATCCTGCGAGTTCCACTGCAAGAGAACGGTTCCCATAGAAAATGTTTCCTTCGATGATTGAGTCGTTCATATAGTTGAAAACTATCGAATTTCCTACAGAACAATTCATTTTGAAAATATTTCCAACAATAAACACTTTATACTGTCGACCGGACGAAATTGTAATATTTTTCAAGATGTTGTTAGAGATTTGAGCATGGTTTGCATCTATGGATAATTCAGTGGGATAGTCGTCACTGATTTCAATTGTAAACCCTGAGAGAAGCACACGCTCCCTATTAATATTCATAATATCTGTTGAACTATTTCCTAAAATTACTGTTGAATTG